>ONPE01000166.1 GCA_900319615.1 uncultured Eubacteriales bacterium | reverse complement strand
CGCAGGCAAGTGTATCTGCACCGTCGGCGGAGAGAAGATTGGCGAGATCACGATATCTTTCGCCGAAAGCGTACCCCGGAATACCGAAAAACGCAGCTTCATTACTTATATAAAGGATCTGTTCAATTGGCACAGTTAGTTAGATTACAAAAGATGCTTGCCGACTGCGGCGTAGCCTCGCGAAGGAAAAGTGAAGAGCTTATATCAGCAGGCAGAGTGCGCGTCAACGGCAGGGTCGCTCAGATAGGCGACAAGGTCGATCCGCAAAACGACAAGGTCTACGTCGGCAAACGCCGCGTCACCGGCACCGCCCGACCCAAGCTGAGATATATCATGCTCAACAAGCCGCGCGGAGTCCTCACCACCATGAGCGACGACCGCGGGCGAAAGTGCGTAGCCGACCTGATAAAGGACATCGACGAGCGCCTGTATCCCGTCGGCAGACTCGACCGCGACAGCGAGGGTATGCTCCTGATGACCAACGACGGCGAGTTTGCCAACCATGTCATGCATCCCAAAAAGCACGTAAACAAGGTCTACCGCGTCACCGTGCGCCCGAACATCAACGACGCACAGGTCAGCAAGCTCGAGAGCGGCGTCGTTATAGACGGCAGAAAGACCGCCCCGGCTCAGGTGCGCGTAGTCAGCAGGGAAGAGGAGCGCTCCGTTTTGGAGATAGTCATCCGCGAGGGCAGGAACCGCCAGATACGCAAGATGTGCGACGCTGTCGGTCTGGAGGTAGCCAGACTCAAGCGCACAGCCATCGGCGGCGTGAAGCTCGGCGGTCTGCGCTCCGGTATGTACCGCGACCTCACCGATATCGAGGTACGCAAGCTCTATGCCGACCCCAACCCAAACGAGAATTTTGCAGAATTGTAGGGGATGGGATTGCTATAAGGCTCCCTTTGGGAAAGGGAGCTCCCGTACAACGGGTGAGGGATTGTATTTTTTGATCGACCGGAGGGAGAATCCATATGTTAACAGTTAAACCCGATCCGTCAAACGACAACAACGAAATCAAGGCGCTGAACGCATTTTTGGACGGCGAGCCCTGCGGCTTCATCCGCTTTCATCACCGCGGCTATATCCTCGTGATAGATGAGCTTTTGCCGATCGCCGGCGATCCGCAGGATATCGACAAAGAAACCTACGCCGTCCTCGATACGATCATCCGCGCTCTCGGCTCCTACGGTCTTAACCACAGCTGCTATTATCTGGAGTGCAGCGATCCCGTCCTGTATCCGACCCTCTCAGCCCTGCGCTTTGAGCAAAAGGACGGCATGATGAAAAGCGATCTCTCCAAAATCCTGAACAAATGCCACTAGGTGCGCGCACCCTTTTAGTACGCCATACTGCTGTGTTGGATTTTCACCGGCGTTGCCTATATCACTGCGCTTGGATATGATTCTTACGTTTTTCAAATTGTCATTGCGAAGCCCTTGATACTTGTTTCAAGGGCTGTGGCAATCTCAACCGATTTTTCTGTAATGTTGCGGTTTGATTCGAAACCCTTATATCCCTGCGCTTGGATATGATTCTTGCGGCTTATAACCGTTGTGGGATTGGGCACGTGTGCCTTTATCTTTTCAGGCTAACAGTTAGATATACTTTTCTGAAAGGCGAATAAAGACGCGCGCGTCCTCGCAATGACTGCCGGTATTTATCGACAAGCTGAAGCTCTCATATAGAGAGCTTTTCTTTTTTTCAAAATTGTCATTGCGAAGCCCTTGACGCCCTTGTCAAGGGCTGTGGCAATCTCAACCTATATAAAAGGGTATAATACTCTGCGGTTTGCACCGGGGAAATTGATCGCTGTTTTTTTGATGCAATTATTGCGTAATTGTATTGCTGATTTTCTATTATTAGTCCTTGCTATTTTTTGCATTATGTAATATAATATAAAATGAATGAATTTGCGGCTGTTTGTGCGGCCGCATCGGGAGGAATGTTTATGAGTTCGGAAAAGTTCTCATCATACGATGTGCTGAACCTGTTTTTTGACGACGGCAGCTTTCATCAGACCGACGCCTATCTGAAGAGCGGCTCCGGCGACGCCGAGGCTGTCACCGGCTTCGGTACCGTCGACGGCGTGCCTGTGTTCGCCTTCGCGCAGAACGTAGACGTCTGCGGCGGCGCCATGAGCAAGGCTCAGGCGAAAAAGATCACTAAGCTCTACAACGCCGCTTTAAAGACCGGCGCGCCCGTGGTTGGCTTCTACGATTCCGTAGGCGGCAGACTGGAGCAGAAGTATGAGCTTCTCTCAGCATACGGAGATATTTTGCGCAAATCCGCCAAGCTCAGCGGCGTTGTGCCTCAGATATCCGTGATCCTCGGCAGCTGCCTCGGCACCTCGGCTCTCACGGCTGCGGCTGCAGATTATATCATCATGGAGAAGAATGCCGAGTTATCCGCCGATACCGCCGGCGGCAACGCTTCGAGCGACGCTAACGAGAAAGCCGGAGTCGCCTCCTTCGTCTGCGAGGGCGTGCAGGACTGCGTCGAAAAGGCAAAGACCCTGCTCGGTTATTTCCCTGCAAATAATCTCGAGCCTGCTCCTGCGTTCGAGACCGTACCGGCGTATGAAGCTCCCGACAAGCTGCCCAAGTTTTTCGCCGACGATAACAGCCTCTTGTGCGTAGGCGGAGGTTACGGCGAGGGCGTATGCACCGCCTTCGGCAGGGTCAACGGTTACCCTGTGGGCATAGTTGTGACAAACGGCGGAGTCATCACCGATGAAGCCGCCGGAAAGATAAAGAAGCACGTGCGCTTCTGCGACGCCTTTTCTCTGCCTGTCATCACGATCGTTGACGCGGAGAGGTTCGAGAGCATCGGCGGCGCCTCGGGGCTTGTCTCGGTTTACGCCGACGCTACCACCGCGAAAATAGCCATTATCAAAGGCTCTGCGGTCGGCGCGGTATACATCGCGCTTGCAGGTTCAACATCCGGCGCCGATCTGGTTTACGCCCTGCCTGAGGCGGTCGTATCGCCCGTAGCTCCCAAGGCTGCTGCGTTCATCCTCGACGATTCTATCGCCGGGGCTCCCGTATCCGAGCAGGACGCTCTTGCCGACGCTTTTGTCAAAGAGAACCTCAGCGCTGTAAAGGCGGCTCAGGACGGCTATGTCGACGACATCACAGAGCCCTCGGAGCTCAGAGCCAAGATCGTCGCGGCTCTCGATATGCTCTCGTCCAAGCGCGTGTCCACCTTACCTAAAAAGCATACAACGAACATTTAAAACTATTGCGTCATTGCGAGGCTCGTCAGAGCCGTGGCAATCCCACAAACAGAGAATGAAAAGTTTGATCAACAATTTGTGGGATTCCCACGTCGCGAACATTTGGGTTCGCTCCTCGGAATGACATATTAATATTTTGCCAACCAATCAATCATAAAGGGGTATATAACATGAAGAATCTGAGAATCACCGTTAACGGCACCACATACGACGTACAGGTAGAAGAACTGGGCGAGAGCGCAGCTCCTGCCGCGGCTGCTCCCGCTGCAGCTCCTGCTGCCCCGGCCGCGGCCGCTCCCAAGAAAGCAGCTGCTCCCGCTGCCGCCGGCGCAGGGGAGAAGGTCGCCGCTCCCATGCCGGGCACCATCGTTTCCGTCAACGTAGCGAACGGCCAGTCCGTCAAGAAGGGCGACGTCCTCGTCGTTCTTGAGGCTATGAAGATGGAGAACGAGATCAAGTCTCCCGCAGACGGCACGATCACCTCCGTTGCTGTCAATAAGGGCGAGAGCGTCGATACCGGCGCGACATTAGTGACTATCGCATAACAGGTGAGAGCTATGAGTAAAAAGATACTTGTTACCGAGACCGCTCTGCGCGACGCTCACCAGAGCCTTATAGCCACACGCATGACCACCGAAGAGATGCTGCCGATCCTCGACAGGATGGATAAGATCGGCTATCACTCTCTCGAGTGCTGGGGCGGAGCTACCTTCGACAGCTGCCTGCGCTTCCTCAACGAGGATCCGTGGGAGCGTCTGCGCACCATCCGCGAGCACTGCAAGAACACAAAGCTGCAGATGCTCTTCCGCGGTCAGAATATGCTCGGCTACCGCCACTATGCCGACGACGTCCTCGAGTACTTTGTACAGCGCTCCGTAGCCAACGGCATTGATATCATCCGCATCTTTGACGCGCTGAACGATATAAAGAACCTGCAGACCGCTATAAAGGCGGCTAAGAAGGAAGGCGCTCATGCTCAGGTAGCTATCAGCTACACCACCGGCCCTGTTTTCACCGATCAATACTATGTCGAGTATGCAAAGCGCATAGCCGACGCAGGCGCAGACTCCATCTGCATCAAGGATATGGCTGCTCTGCTGACCCCGTATAACACCGAGAAGCTCGTCAGAGCTATCAAGGCTGAGGTCGATCTTCCTCTGCAGCTGCACACCCACTACACCTCCGGCCTTGCCTCCATGTGCCTTATGAAGGGCGTTGAGGCAGGCGTAGATATGATAGACACCGCGATCTCTCCGCTCGCTTTGGGCACATCCCACGCTCCGACCGAGAGCATGGTCGCAGCCTTCATGGGCACGGAGTACGACACCGGCATCAATCTCGAAGAGCTCACGCCCATCCGCGATTACTTCATGACCCTGCGCGAGAAGTATATCAAGTCCGGTCTGCTCGACCCCAAGATGCTCGCCACCGACGCAAAGGCGCTGATCTATCAGGTGCCCGGCGGTATGCTGTCTAATCTTCTTTCCCAGCTCAAGCAGGCAGGCAAGGAGGATAAGCTTACAGAGGTGCTCGAAGAGGTGCCCAGAGTCCGCGAGGACAGCGGTTATCCTCCGCTGGTCACCCCGACCTCGCAGATCGTCGGCACTCAGGCGGTGTTCAACGTCATCACCGGCGAGCGCTATAAGATGTGCACCAACGAGTTCAAGGATCTTGTCGCCGGCAAGTACGGCACCACCCCGATGCCCATCGACCCCGACTTCCGCAAGAGGATCATCGGCGATATGACCCCGATCGACTGCCGCCCTGCAGATCTCCTTGAGCCCGAGCTCGAGAAGCTCCGCGCCGAGATTCCTCAGTATATCGAGCAGGAGGAGGACGTACTCAGCTACGCCCAGTTCCAGAAGGTCGCTATCGACTTCTTTGAGAAGCGCCGCGACAAAAAGCTCGGCGTCAACTCCAAGCTCGTGGACAAGGTCAATAAGATCCATCCGGTTTGATTACAACCTGACAGAGAATAAGTCATTGCGAGGCTCCCTATGGAGCCGTGGCAATCCCCTTGTCGTAAATACCGTGAATTGTGACACGATATTATGAACCGGTTTGTCGGATTCCTACAATCACATAAATAACAGTATGTAAAATGATAAAAGCACCCTGCGTGGGTGCTTTTCTTTTGGTACGACATAATTTACGGTATGATTATATGTATTGTTGCAAGAGATCACAGCGTTATGATATGATCC
>ONPE01000162.1 GCA_900319615.1 uncultured Eubacteriales bacterium | reverse complement strand
TGGAGCTGACCCGACAGAACTATCCCGTAATCCCGACGATCGATACGATAGATGACTTTTCGATCCTGCCTGAGACCGATCGCTATGTTATCAAGCCGAAGGACGGCGCGGATTCCATCGGTCTGGAATTCCTGACGCGAGCAGAGCTTGAAGGTCGTCAGCCGGCAGACGGAACGATGCTGATCCAGCCCGCGGTCGATCTTGAATATGAGGTGTCCTTCTATTTTATCAACGACAAATTCGAGTACGCTCTGTACGCGCCCGACAAAACCAAACGCTGGGAGCTGAAAGCGTATCCGTATACCGAGGACGATATCGCCTTCGCAAAGCGGTTCATCGAGTGGAACACGATCACAAGAGGTATCCAGCGCGTGGACGCCTGCCGAACAAAGGACGGCAGATTGCTCTTGGTCGAGCTCGAGGATCTCAACCCTTATCTTTCGCTCCTCAAAGTCGATGAACAAACGAGAGAACAATTTATGCAAGACTTTATCAGCGCGATCAATGAAGCCATGAGCGTTTGAGAGTTACAGAATATCAATAAGAATATCCTCCCTGTATCAGCTCGGGAATAAGCCGATAGGGGAGGATTAGTATGAAGCGTTCGGCTTTGCAAAAAAACACGAAAAGAAGGACGCATCGGAAAACCACGACTCCGGCTTCCGCATGAAGGACGCCGACGGTCACGGCATCTCGATCGCGCAGGTCAACGGCATCCCGCGCGATATGATGGCGGTACAGCATTCTATCATCAACACGGGCGAGGGTGAACTCGTCATGCTGACGATCATTGTGGCAAGATGATCCATTCCGTCATAGACAAACGGTTCAATATTTGATATGATGATAGTATCATATTCTGATTCGGGTGAATGATATAAAGCGCAAAACAGCGCATGGAAAGAATAAAACGGAGGTATTTATCATGACAGATATCGAGAGAGTATGCCAATTTTTGGACGAAGCACAGACCTACTACCTTGCGACCGTTGAGGGCGATCAGCCGAGGGTCAGACCCTTTGGAACGGCTCTCATTTATGACGGAAGGCTCTATATCCAGACGGGTAAGGTGAAGCCTGTGTCCAAACAGCTCGCCGTCAATCCGAAGGCTGAGATCTGCGCCTTCAAGGGCGGAAAGTGGATTCGGATCGCGGGTGAGCTGATCAATGACGACAACCGCGACGTGATGGTCGCCATGCTCGAGAAGATGCCGAGCCTCAAGGCGATGTACAGCCCCGACGACGGCAATATGCAAATGCTGTATTTCAAGGACGCGACCGCCACCTTCAGCTCCTTTACCGAGGCGCCCGAAACGATTCGATTCTGATGATAAGCAGATATGAAAGTTAAAAGATAAAGGAGGACGATCACATGGAGATCAAAGCGGTCAAATTCAGAAAAGACGGATTCTATTCCCAGCTGTTCGCGTTCGGCGCGGAAGAAGGTCCTGAGAAGTACAGCATGGATATCCGCTATCGCGGCAGTCTGCAAAACTACCTGATCGACACAGGCGACGAGGTCATCTTAGTCGATACGGGACTTCCCGCGGGCACTCCCGAGGAGAAGCCCGACAAGGAAGTCGCCGCCTATACAGGTAAGGATATTTGCAGTTATATGGAGGCGTTCCGCGCTCTCGGCTATGAGCCCGAGCAGGTAACGAAGATCCTGCTGACCCACAGGCACAGCGACCATTCTGGCGAATTAAAGTCTTTCCCGAACGCGAAGATCTATGTCAACGCCGAGGAGCTTGACGCCGCCGAATTACAGGGTATCGACAACATCGTTCCCGTGACCTTCACCGACGGCGCGTATTATAACTTCCCCGAGAGCCAGAAAATCCGCGACGGTATCTATTACATCAAGGCGAAGGGTCACACCAAGGGCAACAGCCTTGTGATCGTCGAGGACGGCGGTCTCTTCTACATGCTCCACGGCGACATCACCTATGTGGACGAGGCGCTCTATGAAAATAAGCAGTCTGTCGTCTTTGACGATCTGCAGGAAGCGCTCACTACCCTCGGCAGAGTGCGCGAATTCGTCCGCAACCACCCGACCGTCTACTGCGGCACGCATACGCCCCAGGGCTATGAGAATCTGGAAGCGAAGCGCGTGATGGATCTCGATCATCCCGTTGAGACGGTCTTTGCCGAGATCGACTTCACCGAGCAGGAGGCGACCGGCGTCTACATTTGCTCCGTCTGCGGTTACATATACGATCCTGCGGAGCATGACGGCGTCGCCTTTGAGGATCTTCCCGACGACTGGCGTTGTCCGAGATGCAAACAGCCGAAAGAGAAATTCAACAGAGCATAAGTAACCGCGTATAAAACAGGGTTCGGCTTTACGTAAGAAAAACGAGCATAGAGTTCTCCGTGATGAGTTCTATGCTCGTTTATTATTTCTGAGTCAACCTACCAAATCATTTTATATCAATACTCCGTTGCAGTTATCGATATATCATACCGCTTGCCTTACGTCTATGATAGTCCTGAAAAATTATGTGCGCCTCAAATAATTATGCAAATAACTCTTGACATTCCATCCCATTTGTGATATATTATGTAAAAATTTAACACCTCAAACCGTTGAAGCGGAGATAACGGCAATCATGCCTGTACAGAGAACCCGTGTTGCTGAGAGTCGGGTCAGAAACAAGTTGTCAAATGGACCGCTGAGGGCGCAGTCAAATGTGACTTTTGTCACAGAGTATTCTGCGACGTTGCAGGCAGACGTCATTTGCCGGGGATATGTTGGTATCCTGCTAAGCGCACAGGTCATGCTGTGAATCAAGGTGGCACCGCGGATTAGATGATTCGTCCTTGACAGAAGTTTATTCTGTCGAGGACTTTATTATTTATTATAAACGGAGGGTCAATTATGAAAATACTGCCGGATTATCATCAGGTCAAGGAGATCGCTTCTTCAAAGAAATACGATGTGATCCCTGTGAGCACAGAGATCCTGTCGGATTTCACCACGCCGATCGAAGCGATGCGGATCCTGAAAAATGTATCCACGCACTGTTATATGCTGGAATCCGCTCAGGCGAACGAAACATGGGGACGGTACACCTTCCTCGGCTTTGAGCCGAAGATGGAGATCACCTGCGTTGACGGAGAGATGACGCTCGGAAAGCTGAAAGTAAGAACCGACGACCCCTCCGCCTATCTCAGACAGATCCTCAGCGAATATAAAAGCCCGCGGTTTGACTATCTGCCGCCCTTCACAGGCGGATTGGTCGGGTACTTTTCTTATGACTATCTCGCATACAGCGAGCCGAGCGTAAAGCGCATCGTTGAAGATAACGAGAACTTCAAGGACGTTGATCTAATGTTGTTCGACAAGGTCATCGCCTTTGACCATCTGGGACAGAAGATCATCCTCATCGTCAATATGCCTTTGGACGACGTTCAGGTCGGCTACAACAAAGCGGTCATGGAGCTCGAACAGCTCAAAGCTCTCCTGAAAAACGGGGCAAAGAAAACCGAGCCTGCAGGTAAGCTCTTGGGCAAGGTCGAGCCGCTGTTTGATAAGGAACAATTCTGCGCGATGGTAGAGAAAGCCAAGCGCCATATCTACGAGGGCAATATCTTCCAGATCGTACTGTCGAACCGCTTGTCAGCTCCCTTTGAAGGCAGTCTGCTCAACACCTATCGCGTACTCAGGACCATCAACCCATCGCCGTATATGTTCTACTTTTCCGGGACGGACGGCGAGGTCGCGGGCGCGTCACCGGAGACCCTGGTCAAGCTGGAGGACGGCATACTCCACACCTTCCCACTTGCGGGAACAAGACCGCGAGGAAAAACGGAAGAAGAGGACAAGGCGCTGGAAAAAGAACTGCTGTGTGCCGAAAAGGAGCTTGCGGAGCATAATATGCTGGTCGATCTTGGCAGGAACGACCTCGG
>ONPE01000221.1 GCA_900319615.1 uncultured Eubacteriales bacterium | reverse complement strand
ACCCTCGGTGCCGAATATCCTTAGTATCTCGCGGAACATGGCGACCTTATTCTCCTCCGCTGTGAAACCGGTCACATCCTTGACTACGGCCTCTGCGGCATTGGAGCCGACCGTCAGCAGCGAGGGCACACCCATGGACGCCGCTTCGCGAACTACAAGCGGAGAATTGTCGTAAACAGAGGGGAAGAAGAGGAGATCTGCGCTGAGATACAGACCGCTGAGCACTTCGCGGTCGGAGATCTTGCCTACAAAGTTGACATGACCGTCCTTGAAGTTCAGGTAGTCCGCATATTTGCGGATAGCCTCGCCGTCGTAGCCGTTGCCGACGATGAACAGACGATAATCGTCGCAGTGGTTGTCGAGCAGCTTGAAGGTGTCGAGTATCAGCTTGAGGTTCTTGTGCCAGATCTGGTGACCGACAAAGAGGATGATATGCTTGTCCGCCGGTATCTTGAACGCCTGCGCAGCCTTGTCGCGCAGCTTGTCGGGATCATCGGGCATCACATATGTAGTGCCGTTGTCCATGACGGTGATATCGCCGTGGTAACCGTAGCTCCGCAGGGTATCTGCGGTGCCTTCGGAGCACGCCCACACGCTGTCGACGCTGTTATAATAGCGCACGAACTTGGCTATCAGGATCTTTGCGATAGCCTTGGAGCCCCGCTACCGACGGGACGCCGAGCTTTTTAGCAAAGGATGCAGAAAAGGGACCGACGGCAAACGGACTGTGCGCGTGCAGAATGTCGAGATTGCGGTTCTCCAGAAATCTCCTCACCTTGAAGTCGAAACGGGGCATGGGTAAGGAGTATTCTGCAATATGAGCCCTGAGCGAGTTCGTGCGGAAGACCTCGTAGCTTTTGTCGCTGTCGTCATATTCAAGAAGAGGTCGGGGAGTCACCACGCAGCTGTACGCGCTTTTGTTCATCAGCTCGGCGTAGTTGTGTACGGTGGTCACCACGCCGTCGACCAGCGGATAGTACGTGTCAAGGAACTGCGCGGAGCGTATTTTTTTAGGGTCTATCATGATTTCTCCTTATGGGGCAATGGGGATTAAAACAGCAAAGGAGGAGATCAATATACTAATATTCAATAAAAACTCGACATTCTTATCGGTTTGATTTCCGCAATACTTTGTTGAACTCCTTGCCATACGTCAGTATGCCTGCGTCGTTCGCCTCGTCTTTCGAAAATCATCCACGATAATTATTTGTCTGCTTTTTATTGAATATTAGTATTACTCCTCCTGTTTTGTTTCTTCTTTTGCTTTTGCACGGCGCTTGTCAAGGAAGCCCACAACGCCGTTGTAGGCGTAGATCAGCACGCCGAGGATGATGAATGAATAGTAGCACAGGAAGCGCCATATCAGCATCGCCCAGAACGTTCCGGCAGTACCGAGCGACGAGAACACCATGTAGAAGGAGCCCTCGGCGGCGCCGGAGTTGCCGGGAGTGGGGACAAGCGATATAGCCGCCTGGATGAATACGCACATAAACAGCGTCTCGAAGTATCCGAGCCGTCCGTCAAAGGTACGCACGACAAAGAAAGGGATACTGCACATTGCGAGCTGGAAGAGCGTCGACAGCAGCAGCAGCTTCACGAGCAGCCGCTTATCGGTAGTTATCTTCTTAATGTTGACGCTGTAGTTGTTCAGCGAGCGCACAGCCTTCATGATGGTGTGATTCGGCCGCTTTACGATATGCAGGGCAGCTCCGAGCCTTACAAAGAACGCGACGATACGCATGGCGATCTTCGGAGCAACGCCCGAGATGATTATCATGACCGGCACTATCATGTAGGCGACAGCGCCGAAATACGCGGTTATCTTGATACCGGTCAGACCTGTGGCGTCAAACGCCTTGTTGCCGAAGGTGAATGCGAAGAGGCAAAGGATGACAAAGCCGAACTGCATGGTGAAGAATCCGCTCAGAGGCATTGCCGATGCAGCTCCGCTGCTGTAGCCCTTAGAGTAAAGATAGTAAATCTGGAAGGGCTGACCGCCTGCGCCCGATGGGGTTATGCAGTCGTAGTATTTTCCTAAAGCAGCTGTAGAGAAGGCGTGTCTGATCGACACCTTCTCGTTCAGATGCCGCATCATCAGGACGTATTTTGTCGTTTCGCTTGCAAGCACGACCACCAGACACAGCACTCCGCCTATAAGGAAGAGGATGTTGGTGAATCCGAATTTGATGGGTGGCGGCTTCTCTTTGGAGAACTCGACCGACGCGGTGTACCAGATAACAGCCGCGTTGAGCAGGATGAACAAGAGGATGCCGATGCGCTTGACGAGCTTGTTCTTGCCCTTGGGCTTTTCGGGAGCTGTGGGTTGTTCGTCAGGCTGATCCATCAGTACTTCACGCAGGATCTCTTCTTCCTCAGCGCTGTACTGGGCGCGCTTTTCCGCGTGCTGCTGGGCTCTTTGCTGCGCCTTTTGCGAGAGCTTCTTCTTCTGGCGCTTGCTGCTCATGTGCCGACACCTCCTTTCTTCGTGCTGATGCACATACACAGCATATATTATACTATAAAAGGCGAACGATTGCAAGGATGAATTATCGTGATGATGCGGTGGTTCCGGATAGTTTTCGTGGTGATACACAAAGATTGCTTAATGAACAGCCTAAATATGAAGAGAATGTAAAATATATGATAGAAATGTTACATTTTACTTGATTTCTTCTATTGCATGGTATATAATGGGGATGTTAGTGGCGCTTTGTGGCATTATGTGACACAAAACTCACTGAGAGATCATCCGGAGGAGGCGGCAGAATGTTCTTAGGCAACGGCGATTACAGCATAGACAGCAAGGGCAGAGTTATTCTGCCTGCCGAATACAGAGAGGAGCTCGGCGAGAGCTTTTATATCACCATGGGCTTCAACCGCTGTGCGCAGGTCATGTCCGCCGCCGAGTTTGACCGACTGAGGGAGCAGATACGTCAGCTTCCTGCGGACAAGGCGCTCTCTCTGCAATATCTGCTGATTTCCCCGGCTAAGCTGGTCACGCCCAATTCTCAGGGCAGGATAAGCATCCCGCAAAAGCTCCGCGAAGACTTAGGGCTGAGCGGTGAGGTCACTGTGGTCGGTATGGACAACCGCATCGAGATCTGGGATAAGTCGACCTTCGCCGTATTCATGGAGCAGCAAAAGCAGGCGTCCGTGAAGGAAGCCTTAGAGCTGCTGAGGCTGTAAGATGGATTTCGCTCACGTAACGGTGCTTCTCAAAGAAGCGGTGGACGGGCTGAATGTCCGCTCCGGCGGCGTCTATGTCGACGGAACAGCCGGCGGCGGCGGTCACTCGGCAGAGATACTCTCGCG
>ONPE01000161.1 GCA_900319615.1 uncultured Eubacteriales bacterium | reverse complement strand
ATGCGCTTGGCGTATTCAAGGGTGGGCTCGCCGAAGCTGCAGCCGGTGTCGATAAGCTCGAACTCCGGATGCTCTTTCAAAAAGTGTGTGATAACGCCCTCGTTTTCATCCACGGCAAAGGTGCAGGTGGAGTATACGAGGATACCGTCGGGGCGAACTGCCGCGGCAGCGCTGTTGAGTATCGCTTTCTGGCGCTCCGCGCAAGCCATGCTGTGCTCGACCGACCATTCGTAGATAGCTTCCTTATCCTTGCGGAACATACCCTCGCCCGAGCACGGCGCGTCGACCAGCACCTTGTCGAAGAAGCCCTCGAGCCTGCCGCACAGGTCGTCGGGGCTCATGTTGGATACAACGGCGTTCTTGATGCCCATGCGCTCGATATTCGAGAGCAGGATGTGAGCTCTGGGGCGCACGATCTCGTTAGCCCACAGCAGACCCGTGCCGGCAAGCTCGCAGGCTATCTGGGTGCTTTTGCCGCCGGGAGCAGCGCAGAGGTCGAGCACCTTATCGCCGGGCTCTACGCCCAGCACGGTGACCGCAGACATAGCCGACGGCTCCTGTACATAGAAGGCTCCCGCGTGGTGCAGCGGATGCTTGCCTAGCTTCTCGGCGGAGACATAGTAGCCGTAATCGCAGAACGGCACCTTGTCCTCCGCAAACGGCAGCAGGGGTATGAGCTCCTCGGGCGACATCTTGAGCGTGTTCACGCGTATCGCCTTGTACGCAGGCTTGTCGACGGTCTCGAGGAAGCGGTCGTAGTTATCGCCCAGCACATTTTTCATGCGCTCGAAATAATCGTTCATTTTCATAATAATCGCCTCTTTTCGGGTCATACTAAGGATGTATAAAAGGAGGTGTCAGCATGAGCAAGTCTAAAAAGAATAATAAGAACAGTTCTCAGAACAGCGCCAAGAACTGCGAGAACAATATGAACTACGCGCAGGACAAAAAGCCGGACGCAGCGTCCGACTGTGATAACAAGGCGCAGAACAAGAGCGAAACCAACTGCAGATAACCGTATTTCTTATACTGCTCCTTGATCTTTGAATAAAACTTATTATCAAGGATCGGTAATACAACTAACGCGGCCCCGCTTAACGGCGAGGCTGCGTTGTTTTTATCAGAACGGTGAATCCGGTCGCGTGACTTATCTACCGGCGACAGCCGGCAGGATATCACGCTTGTAGAGGATAGGAAAATCAGAAGCCGAGCTTTTCGCCTACTATGATGACCTTGATCCTCTCCTTGTCTCTCTGGAACGCGGTGATGACATAGTTGCAGCAGATGCGCTGGGGGCTCATGCAGCCGTCGCACATATACGACGCGTCTCTGCCCAGAGCGAGACACTCGCCCTCGCGGGCGCAGTAGGTGTCGCAGCCGAGTCTTTTGGTGTTCATGGGGGAGGCGGTGGTCTTGAGACGCACTACCGCATCGTCAAGATCCTTTACGATCTTGTTGAAGCCGCAGATGACTACGACCTGCTTGGGACCGTAGCAGATGGCAGAAACACGGTTGGAGTTGCCGTCGACGTTGAACAGCTGACCGCCCTCGGTGATCGCGTTGGCAGAGGTCAGATAGGTATCTGCGCTGTAAGCCGCGCGGTAGATCTTTTCGACCTCCTCGGGGGATTCTGCCTTAGAGCGGTCGAGATAGTTGTATTCTCCGCTGTTGAGCAGGTCGATCACACCGCACTGCTTCAGGGTCTCGGAGCCGCCGTGGGTGACGGTCTCTCCTTCCTTCATCAGCGTCTTGAGCAGCGGAACGACCTCTTCCTTTGTCTCTACAAAGTAGGTCTGCATATTGTGGCGCTTGAGGCGCTCGAGTGTTTTGTTGATCTGTGTCATATTCAGTTCAGCCATAATTTCACATCCAATACAGTTTAGATTTATCCTCCGGTATCGCGTACCGGGATAAAGTAACTATTATTATAGCACATCGCCTTATGCTTTCGCAATATCTATTGATGCAAAATCAGAATAAAAATGATGATTTTTTCGTACAAATACCACTTTTCAATAAGGATTATTTGTAGTATAATCAATAAGCGAAAGGGGGCATATGATGTATTATCTGATAAAACAGACGCTCTGTACCGCCGATTTTGAGCGGCTCAAAACGGACGGAGCTCAGTATGTTGCCGTTCTGACCTCCGCAGAGTGGGCGGCGCAGAAGAACAGCTTCGACATGGGCATTGAAATAGAGCCCCTGACCAACGAGATACACTCCACCAAAGCCGAGGTGAACTACGACTCCCTGACCGGTACGTTCAGCATACCGCACCGCAACGATTTCGAGACGGTCAGCCGCTTCGCTTTCGCCTTGGATGAAAAGGGCATCGTCTTCATCGACGATGAGGGCGCCGCACAGAAGATCATCAACGAGATCCAGCACACGAAGAAATGGCGCCTGCCGGGGCTCGAGCGCTTCCTCTACGATTTCCTCGAGCAGATAGTCATCCGTGACCGCGATTTTTTAGAGAGCTGCGATAACGAGCTCACCGTGATAGAGAACGCTATCGAGGCTGAGAACGAGGACGAAAAGACCATCGAGCGCGCCAACGAGATTCGCAGCGACCTGCGTATACTGCGCGAGCATTACGAGCAGCTGCTCGACTTCTCTCAGGAGCTTGAAGAGAACGAGAACAACTTCTTCAAGCACGAAAACCTGCGCTATTTCCGCCTGTTCGTCAACCGTATCGAGCGTTTCCGTGATTCTGCAAAGGCGAACAGCGACCACGCCCTGCAGATACGAGATATTTACAAGGCGCACCTCGATATCAAGCAGAACCGCATCATGACCGTGCTGACGGTGGTGACGACCATCTTCATGCCGCTGACCCTGATCGTCGGCTGGTACGGCATGAACTTCCGCTATATGCCGGAGCTCGAGAGCGCATGGGGCTACCCGGTGGTGATTTTGGTGAGCGCTTTGATCCTGATAGGCAGCCTGCTGTACTTCAAAAAGAAAAAGTGGCTGTAAGGTCGATCGTATATCATTGTAAAGAAAACACCGTGCAGGAGAAATCCCCGCGAATACTGTCTGTATCAACACGTGTAAGCTCGACCGATTGACAATACTGCGGTTTTGTATTAGAATAACATGAACCCATGAGAAAGAAGGATGATCTATGTTCTGTAATAAATGCGGCAAGGAGCTGCCCGACGGCAGCAGATTCTGTAACTACTGCGGCGCTCAGATGCCCGAGCCCGCGCCCCGTCACGCGAGCCCCGAGCCTGAGGATATATACTCCAACTCCGATATGAACGCCAGAAGCGAATACGATATCAACGACGGACTCGATCGCACAAGGATATATAACGCCGATGACGGTCTTGACCGCACCAAGGTTTACAACTTCGAGAATTTTGAAGAGAAGGAGCCCGTCGGAGGACGCGACGTCCCCGAGGTCGACGAGCGCGAGATCATCGACGATTCCTTTGATAACTACACCGAAGACGACGATACCTTCATGGATAAGATGGATCAGAAGTTCCGCCGCGACGATTACGGCCGCCCCCCTCAGAGGAGTAATCACACATGGGTGTGGATCGTGCTCGGCGTTGTCGCCGTCGTGCTGATCGCCGTCATAGCCGTACTTGCAGTAAACGGAATGAGCAAGAATTCCGATAAGGATAAGAAGCCTACCGTCGCCACCACGGCTACCCAGAAGGCGACCGAGAAGCCCGCAGGCTCCGCAGACCGAAGCCCCCGCGACCCAGCCTCCCGTCACCGAGCCTCCGGCTACCGAAGCTCCCGCGCCCGAGCCTGTTACCGAAGCGCCTGCACCCGTGACGGAGCCTCAGCCCGAACCTCAGCCCGTGCCCGATGACACGATCATAGTGCAATAAATTAAATGCTACACAAGGACTGCCCAAAGCGGCAGTCCTTTTCATATTCTTCGCATCCGCCTCATATACTGTATCAGCAAATCATAAGGAGCGAAAAATATGGAATATCATCTCAACAAAAGATCCGTCTCTCAGCGCAGGAACGCGCTGGATACCGCCTCGGAGCAGTCGGTCGACTTCGATCTTACCCTGCCCGATTACTGTCCCGATATCGAGAGGATCCTCTCCTGTACCCTTGACCCGAAGATATATATCGCCAACGTCAGCGGCGACCGGCTCAACATTGAGGGCGGCGCGTGCGTGAGGGTGATGTATGCCGACGGCGACAGCGGCTGCGTGCGCTCTTACGAGTACACCAGACCCTTTTCCGAGAGCCTGCCTCTCAAAGAGAGCATCTCCGACTGCGCGGTCTATGTCGAGGCTAAGCCGGAGTATCTCAACTGCCGCGCGCTCAGTCCGCGCAAGCTCAGCCTGCACGGAGCCTTCACGCTGTACGCGACGGTCGCCGTTGCCGATGAGCTCGATTATTACACGGCTGAGAGCGGCGACGATCTACAGGTCAAAGGCGAGAGGATGGAGGTTTCCTCGCTGTGCGGTCTGTGCACCGACAGCTTCAACGTTCAGGAGGATATCCCCTTCGGCGAGAGGGACGAGGTGAACGCCCTGCTCAGCCATCGGCTGACCGCCAAGATAACCGAGCTCAAGGCGATATCGGGCAAGATCATGCTCAGCGCAGAGCTGAAGCTGGATATTCTGTATCTCTGCGGAGCAGATGAACGCGATATCCGCTGCATGACCTTCGGCATACCGGTCTCGCGTGTGATCGACTGCGCCGGTGCGGATGAGGACGCTGTGATCGACGGCGAGCTCAGCGTTATGAGCGACGAGCTGCACATGGGCGGCAACGCTCCCGACGGCAGCTCGGTGCCGGAGCTCGAAGCAAAGCTGAGCTTCAACGCGATGTGCTACCGCGAAGAGGAGATAGAGGTGCTCGCAGACGCTTTCTCCACCGACAGGGATACCGAGCTGCGATTCTCTCCCTTCTCGTGCAAGGGCGGCGTCGATTGCCGATCCTTCACCGATGTTGGCAGAGCCGATCTGCATATCGACGATGAGATAGGGAAGATAACCGACGTAAGATGCACGAAGATAAGCTCGTCCCATACCGAGACCGACGGTTCCGTGCTTGTTGAAGCCAAGCTGTGTATCGGCATACTGTATGAGAACGGCGAGGGCGAGACGCGCTGTGCCGAGCGCGACGCCGTGTTTACCATGCGCCCCGATATCGGGGACGGCGATACTGTCGAGCGCCTGAGGGTGTCTCTCGACAGCCTGAGCTACCGCCTGACGGACAGCCACAGCCTCGAGGTGCGCGCCGAGCTCAGCTGCCGCATGACCGTCTGCCGCAGGCGCAGCTGCTCCGCCGTGACCGCCGTCATCGCTGATGACGACGCTCCGCAGAAGAAGGGCGAAGGCTCGCTGATACTCTACTATGCCGACGGCGGCGACAGCATATGGGATATTTCTAAGCGCTTTTGCTCCCGACCCGCCGATATCCTCGCCGAGAACGGCACAGACGGCGATACCGTCGGCGAGGGCACGATGCTCCTCATACCTACCGCGTAGGTCTGTCATGATGCATAATCGTTATCTCCGCTTCATATATAATAGTATCAAATACTTCGGAGGACAAAATGGAAGAGAGAAGCATCTATAAAGATATAGAAAGCCGTACCGGCGGCGATATTTATATCGGAGTCGTCGGGCCGGTACGCACCGGCAAGTCGACCTTTATCAAGCGCTTCATGGATACGCTTGTGCTGCCGAACATCTCTGACGACAGCCTGCGCGAGCGCGCCACCGACGAGCTGCCTCAGAGCGCAGCAGGCAGGACCATCATGACCACTGAGCCTAAGTTCGTGCCCGAGAACGCCGTGCCCGTCACCCTCGAGGGCAACGCTAAGCTGCGCGTGCGCATGATCGACTGCGTCGGCTATATCGTGGATTCGGCTATGGGCTACATCGAAGAGGACGGCGAGCGCATGGTGCATACGCCGTGGAGCGCGGACGATATGCCCTTCCGCAAGGCGGCTGAGCTCGGCACCAAAAAGGTCATCACCGACCACAGCACCATCGGCATACTGGTCACCACCGACGGATCCGTCGGCGATATACCGCGCGAGGATTACGTCCGCGCGGAGGAACGCGTGGCTGCTGAGCTGGAGCAGGCAGGAAAGCCGTATGTCATCCTTCTGAACACCACCGCTCCCGAGAGCGCCTCGTCAGCTGCGATGGCGGCGTCTCTGAGCCGCAAGTACAACGCGCCCGCAGTTCCGGTGGACTGCGCCATGATGGATGAGAACACCGTCAAGGGTATTCTCGCGACCCTGCTGTTCGAGTTCCCGATACGCGAGATACACGTGGATATCCCCGGATGGCTCAGAGGTCTCGAAAAAGATAACTGGCTGCGTGAAGCGGTGTTCGGTGCCATACGCGACCGCGCCGCAGATATCTCGAGGATACGCGAGGTGCAGGACGCGGCGGCCGATCTCGCCGGCAACGAGTATATAGATACCGCCGAGCTGACCTCGATGGACTTGGGCACGGGCAGAGCTGATATGCGGATAAGGCTCAACGGCGACCTTTTTTACCGCATCCTCACCGAGAAGAGCGGCATAGAGATAGGCTCCGAGCGCGAGCTTATGGAGAGCGTCTGTGAGCTGTCGGCGGCTAAGGGCGACTTCGACCGCCTCTCAAAGGCGTACTCCGACGTCCTCGAAAAAGGCTACGGCATCGTTATGCCGACGATGGAGGAGCTCAGCTTAGAGGAGCCCGAGATCGTGCGGCAGAACGGCAAGTACGGCATCCGCCTCAAGGCGAGCGCCCCGTCTATCCATATGATGCGCGTGCGCACCACCGCCGAGGTCACGCCTATAGTCGGCTCGGAGCAGCAGAGCGAGGAGCTCGTGACCTACCTGCTCAAGGAGTTTGAAGAGAGCCCCGCGAAGATCTGGGACAGCAATATCTTCGGCAAGTCGGTCAGCGACCTCGTCAACGAGGGGCTGCACAACAAGCTTTACCGTATGCCTGACAAAGCTCGCCTCAAGATAGGGGAGACCGTGGAGAAGATCATCAACGACGGCTGCAACGGCTTGATCTGTATCATCCTGTAGCGAAGATATATCTGACATATGACGCTTTATCAAATTTACGGCGACCGTTTGCCCTTGTAAACGAGCATATCCGTCGCTGAACCAATAAAAAGGCTCTATACAAATAAAAAAAGCCTCCAAATTTGTGTTGAAATTCATAGCGTAATGGTGTATACTGTACTATGAGTTAAAAGGGGATGACCCGATGCAGGGATCCCCGGCACAGATCGGGAGGCTTATGCTTATGGGCGATAATTTCACATTATCCATCACCGTGCTTCTGACGGGCTTTGCCGTCGTCTTTGCGGTATTACTGATATTGATCGGCTTGATCAAATTATACGGCACCATAGTTTACAGTATCCTCAGCAAGAGGCTCGAGAAAAAGATGAACCGCAACGCCGACCTGCCCAAGGTCGAGCGGGTGCCGGAGCCGGATGCGGCGGTCGATATAGCCGACGAGGCCGTTTCGGATGACGACGAGATCTTAGCTGTCATAACCGCCGCCGTTTATTCGATGTATCCCTCCGGGGTGCAGATCAAGAGCGTCCGCAAGGTCGCGCAGCGCGGCAGCGCATGGCGCAACGCAGGACTGACGGA
>ONPE01000160.1 GCA_900319615.1 uncultured Eubacteriales bacterium | reverse complement strand
TTACTACAGTAACACAGTTTTGCGAATTTGTCAATACAAGTATCGAAAATGATCGGATATACAAAAAGCCTCCCCCATTCGGGAGAGGCTGCAGCATGAGTTATCACTCGTTGGTATAGTTATCGAAGTAGCCCTGTACCAGTACGACCGGGGTGCCCTTGTCGCCGGAGCCGGAGGTCAGGTCGCACAGAGAACCGATAAGGTCGGTGAGCTGTCTGGGGGTCGTGCCCTGCGAAGCCATGTTGCCTACGAGGTTCGCGTCCTTTGTTTTGATGCTCTGAGATATAGCCGCCTTGAGCTCTTCACCGCTGAGATCCTTGAAATCGTTATCGGCGAGATACTTGAGCTTGAGCTCGTTCGGCGTACCGACGAGACCTGCCGTGTGAGCCGGAGAAACGACCGGATCGGCGAGCTCCCAGATCTTGCCCTGAGGATCCTTGAAGGCGCCGTCGCCGTAGACCATTACCTCGACCTTTTTGCCGGTCACGGCGTAGATCTTGTTCTGGATATCGGTTACGAGCGGCTCTGCGTTGTGCGGGAACAGCTTTACCGTGTCCTCGGTGGATTTGTTGGAGCCGAGCAGACCGTAGTTCTCGTTGAAGCCGGAGCCGTCTACCGGAGCGTTCATGATATCGTCAAGACCGAGTACGATCTTGGCTCCCGCCTCTTTGAGGATGCGCTTTGTGCGCTTGCGGGTGTGGATATCGCAGGTGAGCACGGTATCGGTGTAGTTAAGTATTTCTTTGGGACGGTTGGCGAAGATGATCTCTACCTCTGCCCCACTCTCTTTTATCAGCTCAGCGTAGTATTCTACATAGTCAACGCCGGTGAACTCGTGCTTGTTCACGCCGAAGAGCTCGCGGTATTTCTCGAGGGTGAGTACGTCGCTGTAGGGGTTCACACCCGCGGCGTCGATCTTGTCGAGAGATACAAGCTCGTTGCCGACCTCGTCCGAGGGATAAGACAGCATCAGGACTATCTTTTTGCAGCCCATAGCGATACCTCTCAGGCAGATGGCGAAGCGGTTGCGCGAGAGTATCGGGAAGATAACGCCTACCGTACCTCCGCCCAGCTTAGCTTTGACGTCGGCTGCGATGTTCTGTACGGTCGCATAGTTGCCCTGAGAGCGTGCTACTACCGACTCGGTAACGGCGATGACGTCGCGGTCACGCAGGGTGAAGCCCTCGCTGCCGGCAGCCGCAAGCACGCTGTCGGTCACAATAGCGGCGAGATCGTCGCCTGTGCGGATGATAGGACAACGGATACCGCGTGAAACGGTACCGACTAATCTTTGATTACTCATAAGTTTTACTCCTTTAATAGTTTACTTGAATAAAGCCATAGAGTATTATAATAGTATTAGCTTGTTTAATAATTGCAAATTGGAATTAAAATAAATTTGTAGTTTGACAAATCGCAATCTATGTGTTATACTATATCTGCAATAAGATATGCAGATGTAGTTTAGTGGTAGAACTTCAGCCTTCCAAGCTGATCGTGTGGGTTCGATTCCCATCATCTGCTCCAACAAAAAAGCACCCGTATGGGTGCTTTTTTTGTTGGAATAAAGCAGATGATGGGAATCGAAGGCGAGCGTGTCAAGGATTAAGCGTTAGCGAAATCCGCAGACAAAAACGCCATAGTATGGCGTTTTTAGCGAGAGCGTAGGCGCGACTTCTGACAGGAGGTGACGCTCCGAAGACGATATATCTTTTACCGACATATCAAACATACATCATCTGCTCCCCATAAAAAGGAATGATGATGGAAATCGAAAAACGATAGATCCGATCCACATGATTATTCGCTTATTGATAATTTAATCTCGTAAGCATATTTATGTATAATTTGAACAATAATCTTGCTTTTTGTTTGTTATAACAAATATCGCAAATGATATTGTAAACGGCTGATATTTATGCTATGATTTAGATGGTTAAATGCACCAAATTTAATGAAAGGGTGATTTTTATGGATTACATGAAAGTTTACGGCGAATGGCTGGAGAAGGCGACCGAGGACGCTGCTGTAGCCAAAGAGCTTCAGGATATCAGGGAGGATAACGACGCGATCTATGACCGCTTCTATACCCCTCTCAAATTCGGCACAGCCGGGCTTCGGGGCGTTCTGGGAGCCGGCACCAACCGCATGAACATCTATGTCGTCCGTCATGCTACACAGGGTATGGCGAACTATATCAAGAAGAAGTACGGCACAGGCGCCGTAGCTATCTCTCACGACTCAAGAATCAACTCCGATCTGTTCAAGATCGAGGCTGCCCGCGTGCTGGCTGCTAACGGCATCAAGGCGTATATCACTGAGGAGCTTGAGCCCACACCGGTGCTCAGCTATCTGGTGCGCAACTTAGGCTGCGTTGCGGGCATCATGATCACCGCCAGCCACAATCCGGCAAAGTATAACGGCTATAAGGCTTACGGCGAGGACGGCTGCCAGATGACCGACGTTGCCGCAGGCATGGTCTTTGACGAGATACAGGCTCTCGATATCTTTGACGACGTAAAGCTGTGCGACTTTGACGAGGCTCTCAAGAACGGCTCTATCGAATATGTCAAGGACAGCGTATACGATGAGTATATCTCTGAGGTAGAGAAGCGCCAGGTCAACCCCGGTGTATGCAAGGGCTCAGACCTGAGCATCGTCTACACTCCCCTCAACGGCGCAGGCAACAAGCTGGTCAGACGCGCTCTTGCCGACGTAGGCGTAGAGAATATCACCGTTGTCAAGGAGCAGGAGCTGCCCGACGGCAATTTCACCACCTGCCCCTTCCCCAACCCCGAGCTCGAAGAGGCTCTGGAAAAGGGTCTGGAGCTCTGTAAGGAGACCGGCGCCGAGCTGCTGCTCGCTACCGACCCCGACTCCGACCGCGTCAGCATCGCTGCAAGGCGCTCCGACGGAACCTATCGTCTGTATACCGGCAACGAGATCGGCGCTATGCTGACCGAATATATCCTCTCCTGCCGCACAGCTAACGGCGATCTGCCCAAGGATCCCGTTGTTGTTAAGACCATCGTCACCACCAAGATCATCGAGGCTATCTGCAAGAAGTACAACTGCGAGCTAAAGAACTGCCTGACCGGCTTCAAGTATATCGGCGAGATCATCCTCCGTCTGGAAGAAAAAGGCGAGGAAGACCGCTTTGTGTTCGGCTTTGAAGAGAGCTGCGGTTATCTCTCCGGCTCCTATGTCAGAGATAAGGACGCTGTCGTCGCCTCCATGCTGATCTGCGAGATGGCTGCATACTACAAGAAGCAGGGCAAGTCGCTGGTCGACATCATCGACGGCATCTATAACGAGTACGGCTATTATCTCAACACCACGCTGAACTTCTACTTTGAAGGAGCGGCCGGTATGGATAAGATGGCGGGCATCCTCGACGGTCTGCGCAATAACGCTCCCTCAGAGATCGCAGGCTATAAGGTAGTAGCTATCGCCGACTACGAGACCAAGGTCGCTACAGATCTGCTCACCGGCAAGACAGAAGCTATCGACCTGCCCAAGTCGAACGTCCTCTCCTATACCCTCGAGGGCGGCCACTGCGCTATCGTCAGACCGTCCGGCACCGAGCCCAAGATCAAGATCTATATCACCGCTATCGGCGCTACAGCAGACGAAGCTGAGGCTGTCACGGAAAAGATCTCCGAGGATATGAACGGTTATCTGAAATAATAAAAACAAAATATACAAATAATAAACGCGCTTCTGATTTGAACGATCGGAAGCGCGTTACTTTTAGCATAAATCAGCCGAAATAAATATTGAATTTGCCTGAGTTGACGATGATGTGATCTATCTTGTTTTCATCATCAAAAGCCACCGGATATTCTGCCATCCTGTCGTCGCCGAAATCGACGTACATGGTTTCGCCGTATATCGAATATGTCCCCTTCTTTGTCTGATC
>ONPE01000156.1 GCA_900319615.1 uncultured Eubacteriales bacterium | reverse complement strand
TGTGCCTTGGCTGCGATAAATGCACCTATCCCGACTGTTCATTCGGAAAGTAAAGGAGAGTTATCATGTACAAAGCCTGCGTCATAACCGTCAGCGACAGAGCGTCCGCCGGTATATATGAGGATAAGAGCGGCTCCGAGGTAGCGAAGCTGCTCACGGATAACGGCTATGAGGTGACAGAAAAAACCATCATCCCCGATGACATCGAGAGAATAAAAAAAGCCCTGCTCGAGTACTGTGAACAAGGCACACAGCTTATAATCACCACCGGCGGCACCGGCTTTGCGCCTACAGATGTTACCCCCGAAGCGACTGCGGAAGTCATAGAAAAGCCTGCCCCGGGGATCGCGGAATATATGCGCTGCAGGAGCATGGAGATCACCCCGAGGGCTATCCTCTCACGCGGTATAGCAGGTATACGAGACAAGAGCCTGATCATCAACCTGCCCGGCTCGCCTAAGGGAGCTGTGGAGAATCTTTCGTTCGTCCTCCCCCATCTTGCCCACGGGCTGGATATGCTCAACGGGGAGAAAGAGTCATGATAGAGCCGCTGTATTATCTTCGTGCGCTGATCTACCCCGAGCACTGCCCCTACTGCGGCAAGCCGGTCGAGCCTCACGAGATCGCCTGCCCCCTTTGTATGGAGATAATAAAGCAAAAGCACAGCCCCATACAAGGCGGAGCCGCAGGCTTTCGCTGCATATCGTCGTTTGTATACGACGGCAAGGTTCGCAGAGCCGTCCTGCGTATCAAATACCGCAAACGCGTGCAGTATATCCCCCAGCTCGCGGCGATCCTTGCACAGGATATCAAGAGCTGTTACGGCGAAGAATGCTTCGATCTGATAACAGCCGTACCGATGCACAAAACGGATGTAAAGGAACGCGGATATAATCAGTCCGAGCTGCTCGCAAAGGAGCTTTCAAAGCTGCTCGGCGTGCCCTATGCAGATACTCTGATAAAGACAAAGCGCACCAAAAAGCAGCATGATCTGAATTTTACGGAGCGAAAGACGAATCTTTCCGGAGCATTTGCGCTGACAGACAAAGAGGTTTTGACCGGCAAGAGGATACTGCTTATAGACGACATCATCACAAGCGGCAATACCCTGAGCAAATGCTGCAAGGTGCTGTCAAAGGCGAGGCCGTCAAAAATATGCTGCGCTACTATCGCGTCGGCGCAAAACAAATATCCGAAAGAAACGATAATATAGAAACGCACTTCTCCGGTACATATTTAAACATTGTGGTTTTATTCGGTTGAGATTGCCACAGGGCGCAAAAAACAGTCATTATGAAAAAAATTACGAAATGATGATCTCAACCTTAGATTTCGCGCCCCTCGCAATGACGATATTGATAAAAAAGGGAGCCGAGTGATCGGCTCCCTGAGCTTATCTGTCATTGCGGAAAAAAGGGGGGATCCGCAACGACGATCAAAGCTTTTCAACAATAGATTTTGTATCTCTTGCGATGGCAAGCTCCTCGTTTGTCGCGATAACGGCAACGGGGATGGAAGAATCCTCGGTAGAGATGAAGGCGGTATCTCTGGTGACGGCGTTCAACTCCTTGTTCAGCTTCACGCCTGCAAAGCCGAGATAGTCGATGACAGCCTCACGCAGAGCGGGCTGGTTCTCGCCCAGACCTGCTGTGAACACGATGCCGTCACAGCCGCCCATAGCGACCCAGTACTGACCGATGTACTTCGCGATCTGATAGTACAGCATCTCGTGAACGAGCTTAGCGCGGTGGTTGCCGGCTTCTTCGGCTGCGGTGACGTCGCGGTCGTCGGAAGAAACACCCGAAACGCCGAGCAGACCGGATTTCTTATTGAGCAGGGTGTTCATCTCCTGCGGAGAGAGGTTGTCCTTCTCTGCGATAAAGGTGACGACAGAGGGGTCGAGGCAGCCGGAGCGTGTACCCATCAGGATACCGTCGAGAGGAGTCAGACCCATGGAGGTGTCGATGACCTTGCCGTTCTTGACGGCAGTGATGGAGGAGCCGTTGCCGATATGGCAGGTGATGAGCTTGAGATCCTTGATATCCTTGCCCATCAGTTCGGCCATAGCGCCGGATACGAAGCGGTGGGATGTGCCGTGAGCACCGTAGCGGCGGACGGCGTACTTCTCATAATACTCATAAGGAACAGCGTACATATACGCCTTCTCGGGCATGGTGGAGTGGAACGCGGTGTCGAATACGACTACCATCGGGACCTTGTCGCCGAAGACCTGCTTGCAGCCGCGGATAGCCTGTACGTGACCTGCGTTATGCAGAGGAGCCAGCGGGATAAGGCTCTCGATACCTGCAATGACCTCGTCGGTGACGAGCTCGGGATCGCTGAACAGAGCGCCGCCCTGGACTATGCGGTGACCGATAGCCGCGACCTCGTCGAGGTTCTTGATAACGCCGTACTCTTCGCTGAGCAGAGCGTCGCTGACGGCGAGGAACGCCTTAGCGTGATCGGGCATGGGGATCTCTTTGGTGAAGGAGCGGCCGTCGGCGGTCTTGTGACCGATGAAGGAGCCCTCCTGACCGATGCGCTCACAGTTGCCCTTTGCGATCATCTGCTCGGTGTCCATATCTATCAGCTGATACTTCAGGCTGGAGCTGCCCGCGTTGATAACTAATATTTTCATTAATTCGTCCTCCTGTATTGAAATTGTTTTCCGTTTGACATATTATATAATAGTACATTTATCGGGTATTTTCAAGTATTTTTCAAAGGAAATGAGGAAGTTTAGTTTGATTGTTCAGCGTGCGGCGGTGATTTGTGAATTCAATCCGTTTCATAACGGGCATAAATTTCTTTTAGAGAAAATAAAAGAGGAGTTTGCCGACGAGGTCGTCTGCATCATGAGCGGCAACTTTGTCCAGCGCGGCGATATCGCGATCACCGACAAGTACGCCCGAGCAAGAGCCGCTTTGGAAAACGGCGCGGATATGGTCGCGGAGCTGCCGACGGTGTATGCGGTATCGGCTGCACAGGTGTTCGCAAAGAGCGGAGTGCAGATCGCATACGAGCTCGGCTGTGAAAAACTGTGCTTCGGGTCTGAAAATTCTCTTGAAGAATTATACAGCCTGCTCGACGTACTTGACGCACAAGAGACACAGAAAAAGATCGCAGGATATATGAACGACGGCGACTACTATCCCCTCGCTCTGTCAAAGGCGGTCGGAAATGATCTCTCCGAAATCATCTGCAAGCCCAACAACATCCTCGCCCTCGAATACATCAGAGCGTGCAGAAGCTACGGCATAGAGCCCATAGCGATCAAGAGGATCGGCGTCGGTCACGACGATACGGAGGTCTGCGGTAATATCGCCTCAGCTACAAAGATACGCGAGCTGCTGATAAACGGCGAAGACTGCTCCCCGTACACTCCGATGCGGATATCGGAGCCGTGTCAGCTCAGCGACATAGATCAGATCATCTGCTATCTGCTGCGGTCGAAAAAGCCCGGGGATACAGAGGGTATCGCCGGAATCAGCGAGGGGCTGAACCATCGCCTGCACAAGTGCGCGGTCGAAAATCGCTCGGCAGACGAGATACTTGCCGCCGCCAAAACCAAGCGCTACACCATGGCAAGGCTCAGACGCGCCGTGATCTCGGTATGTCTGAACATCACCGACGAGATGCAGCACAGGGACGTCCCGTATATCAGGGTGCTCGGCATCCGCAAGGACAAAGCCCGTATGATACAATCAAAAAATCTGCCGCTTATCATCGACGTAAGGCGAGGATATGATTCGCTGGATCAAAGCGCAAAGGAGATCTTTGATATAGACATCGCCGCCGCGGAGCTTATGAATATGTGCAGGGATGCATCCGGGATAAACGAATTCAGCCACGGAGTGATAAAGGTATAGAAAAAGCACCCTTGAAGGGTGCTTTTAGCTTGTCGATAAAGACCGGCAGTCATTGCGAGGCTCGCAAGAGCCGTGGCAATCCCACAAATAGAGAATACCTGTTTCTTTCACATCAAACGGTATTTCCGACAGGGGGATTACCAC
>ONPE01000155.1 GCA_900319615.1 uncultured Eubacteriales bacterium | reverse complement strand
GTTGAGATTGCCACGGCGCAGGGATGCGCCTCGCAATGACGATTTACATGGTTCGCAATGACATATCATTTAACAAGGAGGTGAGTGTATGGCGCTCATTAACTCATCCTCGGCTATCATAGCCAAGGCGCGTTCAAAATACGGCAGACGGCTGAAGCCGAAAGACTTTCAGGCGCTGGTAAAATGCGAGACCTGCGGCGAAGTGGTGCAGTATCTGAAGACCTACACTCACTTCGTGACCTTCCTCGATAAGGTCAGCAACGATATCCACAGGGGCAACCTCGAGAACATCATGCGTGAGAGGCAGTTCGAGAGCTTTTTGACCCTGTGCAAATACAACACCGGCGAGACCCCGGTGACCGGCTATCTTTTCAGACGGGCAGAGATTCACGAGCTGATGAAGTTCATCACCCTGCTGTCGATAGACCGTCCGCATGAGTACATCTTCACCCTGCCGATGTACCTCGACCTGCACACCGACATACATCTGTCGAAGCTCTCGAAGATATCGAGCCACAGCGGACTTTTATCCGCTTTAGCCGAGACCTCATACCGCGACGTCATCAAAGACTTTGAGCCCGATAAAAACGGCAAATACGACCTCGCGGCTATCGAGGACGCGCTGATAAACCACAGCCTAAAGCTGCTGTACGCCGATATAGGCAGGATAAAGAACAAAAAGGACAGGGCACAGCTCACGGAGCTCTTCAACACCCTGATAGACTACAACAACTACTCGCGCATCATAAGGCTCAAAAAGTTCTACAACATGAGCAACGACGACGTGCGCGGTCATCTGCTCGGATACGGCTCCTTCACGGGCAGAAAGCTCGACAGGATGCTCAAAAAGGACAGCTTCGAGGACGTCGAGCGCGCTCTGCATGAGACGAGCATCGGCAAAAAAAGCATGAAGCTCGGACCCGAAAGCGAGATGGCTCTGCACGGCAGCTTTGAGATGTGCAGGCACCAGCTGTATTTCTCGACTAATCCCGACATAGTCCTGCTCGCGTTCAGCGTGCTTGCAGAGACCGAATTATCCAACGTTATAGCTGTAGTGGAGGGCGTGCGCTACTCCATGAAGCCCGAAGATATATACGAAACACTCATTATATAGATGTGAGGTGAAACATCAATGGCTCTAACAAAGATGAAGCTGGCAAGCATCATCGGTATGCTCGGGGCGCTCGACGACACCGTCGCGGTATTGGGCAGGACGGGAGTTTTCCAGCCGGATGAAGCTGCCGAGTTCTTCTCGAACAGCGAGGGTCTGATACCGATCAATTCGACCAACGAATACGCCCCCATGCTCGACAGAATGAAGGAGCTGCTCGCAGGCGCCGGCATAAAGCCAAAGATCGTCGACGCTCCCGAGTACGACAGCATGACCATCGACGAGGCGAGGTCGTTCATCCAAGACGCCGACAGCGAGCTGGGCGAGCTGATAAGCGCGAGGGACAATCTTCGTGCCGAGGTCGCCGTGTGCGACGCGAATATCGAGAAGGCGAAGCGCTTCATCGGTCTCGATCTCGACGTCAGCCAGGTGGAGGAATGTGAGTTCATCATAACGCGCTTCGGCAGGCTGCCCAAGGACAGCTACCTAAAGCTCCAATCCTACAGCGAGAATCCGTATATCGAATTCTTCCCCTGCTCGCACGACGACGCATACTACTGGGGCGTGTACGTCACCCCGATAGACGAGGCGGACAACATCGACCGCATCTTCTCGCGGCTGTACTTCGAGAAGCTGGATATCTCGGATATCAACGGCAAGCCGGCAGAATATATCGAGGAGCAGAAAAAGCTGAAAAAGCAGCTCTCGGAGGATATCACCAAAACCGATGAGGATATAAAGAAATACTCAGCCTCTCACAGCGACAAGATGCTCAAGGTCTTCACCGCGCTGTGCAAGCACCACGCGTATATGTCGATCAAGAACCACACCTGCAAGTACCGCAAGAGCTTCATCCTCATCGGCTGGATACCGGCGGAGTACGAGGGTCAGATAAAGGCGGCGCTAGACCCCATCGACAGCGTGGAGGTCACCTTCACCAAAGCGGATGAAGAGATGAAGCACTCCCCACCCGTGAAACTGAAAAACCGCTTCTTCTTCCGGCCGTTCGAGTACTACACCGAGATGTACGGCCTGCCGAACGCGCAGGAGATCGACCCCTCGTGGTTCATCGCCCTCACCTACACCCTGCTCTTCGGTATAATGTTCGCCGACGTCGGACAGGGGATCATGCTCCTGATCGTCGCTGTATATATGTATAAGAAGCTCAAGATGCCGCTCGGAGCCCTTTTGATACCGTGCTCGATATGCTCGACGATATTCGGCTTCATCTTCGGCTCGGTGTTCGGCTTCGAGGAGCTTTTGACCCCGGCGCACAAGCTGCTGTTCGGAGTCGACCACAAGATAATCGACGTCATGGAAGGCGAAACGACGATGATGCTGATCTTCGGCGCTGTCGGTATCGGCATAGTCCTGCTGATCATCGCGATGATCCTCAACATCATCTCGTGTCTGAAACGGCACGACACCGGCGGAGCCCTCTTCGGGGTGAACGGCGTCGCAGGACTGGTGTTCTACACCTCGCTGGTAGTCGGGCTGCTGTGCAGCATAGTGCTCGGCAAGCCGATAATGACCACGCCGTATGTGCTGCTGCTGATCGTGCTGCCGCTGCTGCTGATATTCTTCCGCGAGCCGCTGTCAAAGCTGCTCAGGGGCGAGCGTGATCTATTTGAAGACGGTATCGGATCGTTCATCGTGGACAACTTCTTCGAGATGTTCGAGGTAGCGCTCTCATACGTCACCAACACCATGAGCTTTTTGCGAGTCGGGGCGTTCATCCTCGTGCACGCAGGCATGATGAAGGTCGTGTTCGTGCTCGCGGAGATGTTCGGTCCCGTGGGCTACACGATAACCGTGATACTCGGCAATATCCTCGTAATGGCGCTCGAGGCGCTGCTTGTAGGCATACAGGTATTGAGGCTCGAGTACTACGAGATGTTCAGCAGATTCTATATCGGCGACGGCAGAAAGTATGAGCCCGTCACCGTAAGCGATAAGGTTTAATAACGGAGGTTTATATTATGTTACAGTATTTATTCATGTTTATCCCGGCGGCTTTCCTCGTGATCTCGGTGCTCTTATGCATGAGAGCCTATAACAAGGGCAAGAGCCCCAAGAGAGCCGTACTCACCCAGATATGCTCCTTCTGCGCTGTCGCGGCGTTCTGTCTGATCTGCCCGATCGTCGCCCACGCAGCCGACGCAGGCTCTGCGGCTCAGGCTGCTTCATCCGCTACGGGGCTGGGCTATATCTCGGCAGGTCTGTCCACGGGTCTATCCTGCATCGGCGGCGGCATCGCGGTAGGCGGCTCTGCACCGGCGGCTATCGGCGCGACAAGCGAGGATCCGAAGAACTTCGGTAAATCCATCATCTTCGTCGCTCTGGGCGAAGGCTGCGCGCTGTACGGCATGCTGATCTCCATCATGATCATCACAAGCCTCTGATACCATGAGGATGTATCTTTTGAGCGATAACGTCGATACCCTGATGGGTATGCGTATGTCCGGCGTAGACGGAGTTGTGCTCCATAAAGAAGAAGAGCTCCGCGAGAAGCTCAGCGAGCTTTTAGGCATGGACGATATCGCCGTTATCCTTATAACCTCTACCCTGCTGAATCTCATCAGGGAAACCGTATATGATCTCAAGCTCAACCGCAGCCGACCCCTTATCATCGAGATACCCGACCGCCACGGCAACGGCAGGACAAAGGACAGTATCACAAAGTACGTAAGGGACGCCATCGGCGTGGATATGAGCTGATACTATACACTCTTTTACAGAGAGGTACGCTATGAACGAAATGACAAAAGAATCGAAATTCCTCGACGCTATCAACCGCTACGCGGAGAGCCAGAAGGCACAGATAACGCAGGAGATCGAAGAATATAAAAACACACGTATAGAGCAGGCGACCGAACAGGGACTCAAGGACGCTTACGACCTCATACGCGGAGATATCTC
>ONPE01000153.1 GCA_900319615.1 uncultured Eubacteriales bacterium | reverse complement strand
ATCTTATCTTCTGCTTCGAGCGAAACGTTTATTTCGGACAGATCGCCGCTGAATATCACTGTTTCACCGGTGGCTTTGATATAACCGATAACCATAACGGGTTTTGACTTATCAGAAGCCGCAGATGCTTCAAATACGGCGCGCACAAGAGCGTAAGCCGTACACGGAGAGGTAGTTCCGTTGAAGAAGGACGAGACCTTCTTGAGCTGAGGCTTCCTGCTTTGGCTGCCCGATCCACCCGGAGAATAACTCAGCAAGCCCTTATAAAAATCATAAATGGACTCCTTCTCCCCTATCTGCGTGATGATGTTGCCCGAGAAGCGGTTGCTGATCACCGCGTCTGCCATATCGTAGCCCTTGACTATATCATAGTGGCGCGGGTCTGTGAGCTCTACGACGGTCTTCACCCTGTTTTTATCATAGCCGGGATTTTCCCTGAGCATTTCTCTGATATAGTCCCGGATGTAAACCAAGCACATCAGGGCTGAGGAGTCGGCGTATTCATCAAGCTCCGTGTCGTCGGAGAGGATCAGTATGCTTGTTTCCTCTGCAGTGTTGAAAAGCAGTCGATCAAGTATCTCAAAGGTACTGCCGATATTATAAATATCCAGCTCGGCAGCTTCTTCAACAAAGGGATATCGCCGGCAATAATCCATCCTCGCGATGCTTTCGGCGTCATCTATCACGGTGACCTTGAGCGGGCTGATCTGCTTATCGCCTGTCTGACACGCTATGTAGGCTTCGTAACAGCTCATGATCTCTTCAACCTTGCTGTTATGGCCTATCACGATCACTCTTTTACATTCGCTTTGCATATCGTTCAGCCTGACGCTGCAGCCGGAGCTGTTGATCTCATTCTTTTTATTGACATTCTTCTGATTATCCGATGCAAAGCAACACCAGCTCTCGCCGTTATGGGTAAGCAAGGTCAGCGGTACGGCGTTCTTGTGCGTTGAGAGGTAATCCCGGATATAGCCGATCTCGTCGTCGGTCTGCACCTGCTCGGTATAAAACGCCGCGCCCTTGTTTGAGAACAGGTCGTCGTATACGGGCGTCAATTCCGGAGTCAGCGATAATTGAGCCAGCAGCTGACCGAGGAACTTTTCGACCTGGAACATCACGATATTGCATTTCTCGCCGAGCTCCTTACCGCTGATGATCCTCTGAACTATATCATAAGTCCACGGGTCGGTGATCTCGATGATGATGTTCTTATCATGCGAGGCTTTTGACGCCGACACGATATCCGCCGCCTGCATCAGAGCCTTTACAGCCTGAGGATTGCCCTCGTCAGGCTGTCCGCCGTCTTCGGCAGCAGAATCAGACGGATCGTTGCTCAGTATTATCACAGCCTTAGCCAGGTCTATCCTTATATCCCTGAGCTGCTTTTGAGAAAAGATATTCCCTTCGATAACGATAAAAGTAACGTTGTTGCCGAGCTTGTTGTTTTTGAGGTACCGCCTGCGCGCGAAGAAGCTCATCGTATCTGCTTTTTCGCTTACGATCGCATTCTCTTTTTCGATGGTAAGATGAAGTCTTTCTTCGATCTCCTTCCTGATCTCTTCACCGCCCGACTTGACCAGAGCCACGACCGTTTCTTTATTATCGCTGTAAAGGAGATCGTTGACGATCTCGGGAGCCCTTGCGTTCCAGTTAAGGATGACGGTATGGTCGGACAGATAAAGCCGCGTGTTGCCTGCGCTCGCGTTTTCTATAAAATCGTTGAGGATATTGGTAAGATAACCGATGACCGCTCCCGTGAAGGTTATCATACCGATGATGATGACCGCGAGACAGGTCAAGGTCAGCGCGACGCCCGAGGTGCCTATATCTGTTATGACAGACTCGATACAACCGGCGTCAAGGATCATGGTCACCGTATAATAAGCGGCGTGGAAGAAATTCATTTTCTCGGTCCCTTTAAGAGAAAGAGAACTGATCAACACAGCGGAAAGAGCGATAAAGATCACGTTGAACAAGATGATCAAGATCAATACCACGCGTTTCGGGTGCTTCGCGACCTGGATGCTTAGCCATTCTCTGAACTTCATCATACAAACCTCCTGCAATCATCGTAAAATACGAATTGTGTTACACGATCAATTGTACACCCTAACATCAAATAATGCAAGTAATCAACAGCTTTTCTTATCATCCCCTTTTTTGTGATAAGCCTTATACTTACAGCCTGCCGAAATCAGGCTGTGCTGTTTATGGTCTGTTTTAACAAACGCTTACCGCTTACGTGTGAATATCAGCAAACAGGGCGAAGACGGAGGGGATCCATCTTCGCCCGTGGGTTATTTCGCTTTATTTATCAGACATACTCGCCGATAGGATATGCGGTATCCATATCAGCCAGATAGCGCTGGATGAACGTCGCGTCAACGACAGTGACTTCATCGTCACGGTCGATGTCGGCGGCTTTGCTGTCGAACGTACCGGGGAGGTCTATCGACGCAAGCGAGCGCTGGATAAACGTAACGTCAACGACAGTGACGTCGCCGTCGCCGTCAACATCTCCGAGGAGCACAAAGCTGTTGATGCGAGCCTCAACGTCGGTCAGCTTCTGCAGCAGAGCGGGATCGACGAACGCCTTGTCAGCATCGCTCAGGGCGTCGTAAGCCTGTCTTGCAGCATTGACGGCAGCCTTGTCGTTGCCGGTGACGTCGGTCGCCTCGGGCAGAGCGCTGATCTGACCGTTCACGGCCATAGCGGCGTCGGTCATAGTGCAGACGACATAGATGCAGTTGCAGAACCATCCTTCGCCGCCGTCGCTGTTGGGACGGAAGTAGACGTTGTATAAGCCGCCGGTGGTGAACTCGCCGTTTTGACCGTAGTTATTGTACACGCCTGCGGGATACCAGATCTTATCCTTGCCAACCTCGGCATAAACGACCTTGAACTGATCGTTCAGGCTGATCGCAAGGTCTTCAAACATATACTCGGTAGATTCGCTCTGATTGTTCGGGGTGAGCATATATGCGTCGTTTACCTTCCACTCGGTCATAGTTCCGATGATGTAGTAGCCTGCCGCGTACTTGGGAGTGCTTTTGAATTCCGCTACGTAGGTCGTATCGGCATCTACCATAGGCAGGGAGTCGGGCTCGAAGAAATTCGGGCCGAGCTTCCAGCCGATGAACTCATAGGTGTAGTCGTCGTCCTCGGGCTTTACGGGAGTCTCTCCGTTATACTCGGGGATGGCACCGGCATCTACATACTTGTCGGTCTCGATAACCTCGTCGCCGTTTTTCCATGTAACTGTGTAGACGATGGGTACCTCGGCGTCGGCGGGTAGATAATAGATGATATCGTTGAACTCTTCCATAAACCTGATGAGATCGCTGAGCTTGAAATCATCCTCGGTATCGACGTCATCTATACCGGCTTGACCGACGCGGTATCCGAATACGCAGGAATCGGTCTGGGCGTATACGACCCAGGTGAATATCTGATCGGATACAGCCAGGCGCTCTGCGGTGAGAGCTTCCAAATTTTTCATGACCCATGCATAAGCCGCGTCGGCGGAACATTCGCCTATATCGGTGAGGTCGTCGGCGCCGGTCGCCCTGACAAAGGGACCCTCGGGAGCCGGTGCAGCGGAAGTACCGGAAAGCTTATAGAGCTGTACGGGCTCCTGATTCTGATATGAGCTTGACTTGAAGAAGCGGAAGCGCTCCTGGTTCTCAGTCGGATTGAAGCGCAGCACCGCGCCGGAGCTCGCTTTGATCTGAGCGCTGCCGTCTTCTATAGAGATAGTATTGACGAACGCGTTTATCGGATCCGACTCCAGACCGTTTGTGTTTGAGCTTCTGCCGATGTAAGAACCGCTTGCAGTTTTGACGGAATAGCCGCCGTTGTACTTCGCGATAGTGACCTTTGCCGCGTTCGCAGCCTCGTCTGCCGCAATCTTGTTGTTGTCGATGGTAACGCTGATATAGTTCTTCGCGACGTCAGGATCGCTCAGACCGCCGTTGAACGCCGCTTCGCTGTCCTCGTATACGATGAGGTATTCGCCCGACCAGTCAGCCTGATCCGCGGTGACCTTGACGTAAGCCTT
>ONPE01000248.1 GCA_900319615.1 uncultured Eubacteriales bacterium | reverse complement strand
GCCCTGTTATCGACAAGGCGAGCCTTGAGCTTCGGGAGGAATTCCGCAGCGATATCCTCGGCTACGACAAGCACCTCTTCGGCATTGCACACCGAGGGGCGTGAGCATTTCGCGTTCTCGACGATGTTCAGCGCCATATCCTGATCGGCGGAGCTGTCGATGTATATGTGACAGATGCCGGTGCCGGTCTGGATGCAGGGCACGGTAGCGTTTTTGACTACAGCTGAGATAAGTCCCTTGCCGCCGCGGGGGATCAGCAGATCGACATAGCCGTCAGCGGTCATCAGCTCGTTAGCGCTGGCTCTGGTCGTGTCTTCGATAAGGAGAACCAGATCCTCGGGCAGTCCTGCCTGAGCAAGACCCTTTCTCAGCGCCGTAACGATAGCCTCGGCGCTCTTGTGAGCCTCTTTACCGCCGCGCAGCACGCAGACGTTGCCGCTCTTCAAAGCAAGGGCAGCGGCGTCGGAGGTGACGTTGGGTCGGCTCTCGTAGATGATCGCGACCACGCCGAGGGCGACGGAGGTCTTCTCTATCACAAGACCGTCCTTGCGCTCATGGCGGTGAAGCACCTTACCTACCGGACAGGGAAGCGCCGCGACCTCGCGGATACCCTGAGCCATGCCCTGTATGCGCTCGGCGGTCAGCAGCAGGCGGTCGATCATAACGTCGCTGATGGTGCCGCGTGCAGCCTCGATATCGAGAGAATTCGCAGCGAGTATGGCGTCTGTATCGGCTACGAGGCTGTCAGCCATAGCGAGCAGCGCGCGGTCGATATCCTCGGGGGTAAAGGATGAGGCGTAACGCTTCGCCTCTTTTGCTTTTATCAGAAGTTCCTGTGTAGTCATAGCGTGCTCCTTATATCATTTCTATACATTTCATTTTTTCGCCGGGAAGCGGGTGCATACGCCGCCGCCGTCTATTATATCGTAAAGGATATCCGGGTTCTTACCGTTAGCGATCACCATATCTATACCGTTTTCGGTAGCGATACGCGCTGCCTTGATCTTGGTCACCATGCCGCCCGTACCGAGATGCGAGCCCTCGGCTCCTGCCAGAGCCTCTATCTCCTCGGTGATCTCCTCTATCACGTCGAGCCTGACCGCGTTCTCATCCACGAGGGGGTTCGCGGTGTACAGACCGTCGATATCCGAGAGGAGGATCAGGATATCCGCGCGGACCTGCTGAGCGATTATCGCGCCGAGAGTATCGTTGTCGCCGATCACGATCTCGTCGGTGGTGACGGTGTCGTTCTCGTTGACTATCGGGATGACCCCGAGCTCCAGAAGACGGAACAGGGTGTTGTTAAGATTCTTGCCGTAGTCCTCGATAGCGACAAAGGCGCCTGTCATAAGTATCTGCGCCACGATATGGTTATACTCCGAGAACAGCTTGTCGTAGACGTACATCAGCTCGCACTGACCGATAGCCGCTGCAGCCTGCAGGGTCGAAATATCGCTCGAACGCTTGGATATCCCGAGCTTGCCGAGCCCCATGCCTATAGCGCCGGACGATACCAGCACGATCTCATGGCCGGCGTTTTTCAGGTCGGATATGACCTTGCACATATGCTCTACGCGCTTTATATTCAGCAGACCTGTCGGATGCGCGATCGTCGAGGTGCCGACTTTTATAACGATTCTCATATTATCCCTCCATAATTAATCTTATTTTACCATAGTAGCAAAGTAAAGTCAATAACAACAGAAAAAGCACGGCGCGAACCGTGCTTTAACATTTTTCGGATATATCAGGACAGTCTGCCCATGATCTCGGCATAGGCATCCTCTACTCCGCCGAGGTCGCGGCGGAAGCGATCCTTGTCGAGCTTCTCCTTGGTCTCTGCGTCCCAGAAGCGGCAGGTGTCGGGGCTGATCTCGTCGGCGAGGACGATGGTGCCGTCGGAAAGATCTCGTCGGCGAGGACGATGGTGCCGTCGGAAAGGCGGCCGAACTCGAGCTTGAAGTCTACGAGGATAACGCCGCGCTCCTTCCAGAAAGCCTTCATATAGTCATTAACGGCGAAAGCGTACTTCTTGATGGTCTCGATCTCTTCCTCGGTGGCGAGACCCAGAGCCAAAGCATGATAATCGTTGATCAGCGGATCGCCGAGGTCGTCGTTCTTATATGAGAACTCGATGGTGGGACGGTCGAAGACCACACCCTCCTCAACTCCGTAGTTCTTGGAGAAGGAGCCCGCGGCGATGTTGCGGATGATGACCTCCAGCGGAACGATGGATACCTTCTTAACGACGGTCTCGCGCTCGTTGAGCTCCTCGACGAAGTGAGTCGGTACGCCCGCCTTCTCGAGCTTCTGCATAAGCAGGTTGCTCATGCGGTTGTTGATAACGCCCTTGCCCGTGATGGTGCCCTTCTTGAGCCCGTTGAAGGCGGTAGCGTCGTCCTTATAGGATACGATGAGCATCTCGGGATCGTCGGTCAGAAATACCTTCTTCGCCTTGCCCTCGTACAGC
>ONPE01000152.1 GCA_900319615.1 uncultured Eubacteriales bacterium | reverse complement strand
TCAGCGGAGTGCCGAACAGCGCCGAGAACAGACCGCTCATGCCGCACATCACCGCCATCGGCAGGTCTTTGTCGTTCAGCCTCATGAGCCTGCCAAAGAAGCTGCCTATGCAGCCGCCGAGCTGTAAAGCCGCGCCCTCGCGTCCTGCGGAGCCGCCGAAGAGGTGGGTGATGACCGTGGATATGAAGATCACCGGCGCGAGCAGTATCGGCACTTTGTCGTCGTTGCGAACAGAGCGGATTATGAGGTTGGTGTCTGCGTGACCGCTGAGCTTCGTCACGCGGTACAAAAAGGCGATCATAAGACCGCCCACAGGCAGCAGATAGTGCAGCCAAGTGTGCTCCGTGCGCAGGTCGGTGGCATAGGTGACCGCCCACCTGAACCCTGCGCCGACAAGTCCGCCGGAGGCTCCCGTGACAAGAGCGATTATCGTCCATTTCAAAAACGAGTCAACATATTGGCTCACACGCATGAAGTCATGCTTTATCGTTTGTTTGAGCTTTTCCATGATTACTCCAAAAACTGCATCGTTATAGTTAGGCTCCGTATCTGGGAGCACGCAAAGAGAGGGGTGAACATTTCTCTTATATCAGCCGCTATTTGCGACAGGGGGATCCCCACGGGGCAAAGCCCCTCCGGATGACGGTTTTATTTGTCATTCTGCATAAAAGTATACATTCAAATTAGTGAAGATTCAATAGTAAGAGGGAATTATTTTCTTGAAAAAACCGATATCTTATGGTAAGATGATGGATGAATCTATTTATATACTATATATTTGAAAGCGTCGGTGATAACGTGCGTAATTTTCTGATGAAGGCCGCCGAGTTCATGCGCGGCCGTTACGGCAACGATAAACTGAATACGCTGATCCTGATACTTGCGGGCGTTCTGTACCTGATAAACCTCTTTGTACGCAGCCCGATCATGGTGGTCGTGATACTGCTGCTGATAGGGCTCGCGGTGTTCCGCGCGCTGTCCACCAACATCAACAAGCGCCTGTATGAGAACAACCGCTATCTCAGCATTTGCACGGCTGTGTCCGATTTCTTCAAGCGCCAGTACATGAAGGTGCGCGACTTCAAGACCCACCGCTACATCAGCTGCCCCTACTGCAAGGCGCAGCTCAGGCTGAAAAAGCGCACAGGCGTCCAGCACATCCACTGCCCCAAGTGCGGTCAGGACTTCAAGAAAAACATCTTATTCTAATTAGGAGTTAGGAATGAGGAATTAGGAATTGTTCATTCCGACGAGGGCTTATGAGCGAAAATATCGTATATATCAAAAGCAAGTCTTTTGCGATACGTATCGTTAACCTGTACCGATATTTGAGAGAAGATAAAAAAGAATATGTGATGTCAAAGCAATTATTACGCTGCGGCACAAGCATCGGCGCCAACATCGCCGAGTCCTGCTGCGCGATCAGCGAAAAGGATTTTTTGTCTAAGCTGTATGTTGCTTTCAAGGAGTGTGCGGAAACTCAGTATTGGCTTGATATCATGTACGAAACATCATATCTGAACGAACAAGAGTATAGATCTATTTCCGACGATTGTTTGGAAATAAAAAAACTGCTTTCGTCGATCACAAAGACGATCAGAGAAAAGGAACAAGTGGGGAATCATAATTCTGATTCCTGATTTCAAAAGAAACAGCTTTCGTCAATAATATAGACGACCAAGGAAAAAGGATCGGGTGCGGATTTGTATAATTCCTAATTCCTCACTCCTAATTCCTAATTAACCGAAGGGGGGTCTGCATATGGTATTTTCATCGTTATTATTTTTGTTCATGTATCTGCCGGTCGTGCTGATACTTTATTACATATGCCCGCGCAAGTGGCGCAACCTCCTGCTCTTCGTCGTCAACCTCGTGTTCTACGGCTGGGGCGAGCCGATCTACGTCACCCTGATGATATTCTCCACCATCGTCGACTACACCTGCGGCTACTTCATCAGCAAGTACCGCGAGACGGATAAGAAAAAGGCGAAGATATTCGTCGTCGCGTCTATGGTGATAAATCTCAGCCTGCTGGGCTTCTTCAAGTATGCGGGCTTCATCACCGACACCCTCAACTATCTGCCCTTCCTCAACATACCGAGCTTCAAGGTGCCGCTGCCTATAGGCATCAGCTTCTACACCTTCCAGACGATGTCCTACTCTATCGACGTCTACCGCGGCGACGCGCCTATGCAGAAGAACATCATCACCTTCGGTACCTACGTATCGCTGTTCCCTCAGCTTATCGCCGGCCCCATCGTCCGCTATAAGGACGTAGCCTATCAGCTCGATCACCGGCGCGAGACGCTCGACGACTTCACCAAGGGCGTGTGTATATTCTGCGTAGGTCTTGCGAAAAAGGTTCTGATCGCAAACCAGATGGGCGCCCTTTGGGACGCTATGAGGGCTACCAGCGAGGACAACGGCTGGCTCGGCTCGTGGATAGGCATCATCGCCTATAGCTTCCAGATCTACTTCGACTTCTCCGGCTACTCGGATATGGCGTGCGGTCTGGGCAATATGTTCGGCTTCGAGTTCCTCAAGAACTTCAACTACCCCTATATATCCAAGAGCATCACCGAGTTCTGGAGAAGATGGCATATCTCCCTCGGCACATGGTTCCGCGAGTATGTGTACATCCCTCTCGGCGGCAACCGAAAGGGCGTTCCGCGCCAGATGCTCAACCTGCTGATAGTCTGGTTCCTCACCGGTCTGTGGCACGGCGCCGACTTCAACTTCATCTTCTGGGGACTGTACTTCGGTCTGCTGCTTGTGCTCGAAAAGTTCGTGCTCAAGAAGGTGCTCGACAAAGCCCCCGCGTTTGTTCAGCATATATACGCGCTGTTTTTCATCATCCTCGGCTGGGTGCTGTTCTACTTCACCGACCTCGGGGAGATGGGCGCGTTCTTCACCTCGATGTTCAGCTTCGGCGGCGAGGTGATCTCGCATGACGCAGGCGTGCTCGCGATATCCTATCTGCCCATGCTGCTCGCCGCAGCGTTCGCCTCAACGCCCGTTATGACAAATCTGTATAAAAAGATCGCAGATACCAAGGCGGCTCCGGCGTTAAAGACCGCGTTCTGCATAGCAGTGCTCGCGATATGCACCGCCCTTTTGGTATCCCAGAGCTATAATCCGTTCCTGTACTTCAGATTCTAGTCAGAATAACGGAGAACGGTTAACGGTGAAGGGTGGGCTGTGCCCACACCCGATTTGTAAAATTTTCATCAAACGCCTGCACCCGATTCTATAGGAATCCAAAACGCGAAGCGTTTCCCATAATTCCTAATTCCTAACTCCTAACTCCTAACTCCTAATTATATGAAAGGGGGATTTTCTTGAATAAGCTGTACAAAAACCTGCCCGCGATCATCTTCGTCGGCTTCATCGTCGTGATGCTCGTGCTGTTTTTGCTGTTGCCCAAAAAAGAATACAGCTCCTCCGAGAAGCGCTATCTCCAGCAGGCTCCTGCGTTCAGCTTCAAGAGCCTGATGTCCGGCGAGTTCGGCGACTCCTTCGAGAAATATCTCTCCGATCAGACCGCAGGCAGGAACTTTTGGGTAGGGCTTGCGTCCTACTACAACCTCGCCATCGGCAACAACGGCTCCAACGGCGTATACAACAGCTCCGATGCTTATCTCGTCAATGATCCCGAGAAGATGACCGGGCTCATGCGCAACGTCGGCTTCATCGACGAATTCGCGCAGAACAACAACGTAAAGACCACCGTGCTCGTCGCGCCCTCCACCGGCTACATTTGCTCGGATATCCTGCCGTGGAACCACATGAACTACCACGACGACGAGATGTTCGCTCAGATAAAGGACGCTCTGCCGTCCGCCGACTTCGTAGACGTCCGCGATACCTTCAAAGACGAGTACGCAGCAGGTAATCAGATATACTACAAGACCGACCACCACTGGACGTCCTACGGCGCCTACACCGCCTATCGCGAGCTTGGCGCTGCTTTGGGCTTCACTCCCCATGAAAAGGGCGATTACGAGGTCACGGCATACCCCGGATTCTACGGCACTACCTACTCGTCCTCCGGCTTTTGGCTGACCCCGTCCGAGGA
>ONPE01000016.1 GCA_900319615.1 uncultured Eubacteriales bacterium | reverse complement strand
CGAGTATAACGCCGCGGAGGTACTGCCGGTGATGGAGCGCCTGCGCGAGATTTCGGACGAGATGGAGATGTGCACAGCCGCCGAGTACTGGCCTTATCCGAGCTACGGCGAGCTGCTGTTCAGCGTACAATAATACTTATTAAGCAAAACGGGAACGCACCTGCGCTCCCGTTTCTTTTTAGCGTTTTAATTCTAATTTAGCATTATATCAATATTTTAATTCATTATTAGAATTATTTACAGAATTTTATTTCCTTTACAGAATTTTGCTTTCAGTGCTTTCACATCCCCGCCGAGATATATCGAGCGCTCGAGGCGCTCTCTCAACGTCAGAGGCTGCGGATGAGGCAGGAGCCTGTCGTCTATAATCAGCGCGTCATTGCCGAAGAACTCGCCGCCGCCCTTGGTCGCCATATAAAACGCCTCGGAGACGGTCAGCGGCTTCTTTGTATCATCTACGATCCGCCAATACAGGCTGCTGACCTGCAGCGCCTCGACCACCGCGGTGAAGAGGCTCTCGGTCTGACCGCCGGCTACATCGGAGCCGATGCCTACGCGCAGCCCTTCGTCAAGATAGCGGCGTATCGGCGCGATACCGGAGGCGACGTTCATGTTTGACGCCGGACAGTGGGCGACGAACACGCCCCTTTCTTTCATGAGCGCGAGCTCTTCATCCGTAGAATAGACACAGTGAGCCATGACGGTGCTGCCGGAGGAACCGAACAGCCCGAAGCGATCGTATGCCGCACCGTAGCTATCCGCCCACGGACACAGCTCCCGAACCCAATCTACCTCGGACGGATTCTCGCTGAGGTGTGACTGGACAGGCAGATGAAAGCGTTTTGCGAGCTCGCCCAAGCCCTCCATGAGCTCGTCGGTGCACGACGGCACAAAGCGCGGAGTGATGACGGGCTTTGTGTTGGAGTATCTGTCGGAGGTCTCCGTGATAAAGCGCTCCGTATCCTCTACGGAGGCTCGCGCAGAGACTTCACGCAGGCTGTCGGGAGAATTGCGATCCATATTCACCTTGCCGACATAGCTGCATATCCCGGTTTTCTCGAGCTTATCCATAAGCAGCTCCGAGGTCGGCGTACTTCGACTCCTCCGGGAAGGCGTACAGCTCCAGCCAGTCGAGCAGCTCGTGATCCATCCCGAGCCCCCGGTAGGCGTACTGAGGCGCGTGGATGTGCAGGTCGGTCATGCCGGGCATGACGAGCATACCGCTGTGATCGAGAACTCTCAAACCCGCGTATCTGTCGGGGATAGTGCCGAAAACCCCGCGGCATATCCCGTCCTCGCATACGACATAGCTGTCCTCAAAGGTCAGCAGCTCGTCCTTATCCCTGCTGTAGCAGATATCTCCCTTTATGATGAAGCTGTCCATAACAACACCCCGATTCTCTCTTTACTATACAATTATACAGCTATATTATTAAGTATGCAAGAAGTGATTTTTATTTGCTTTTTTGGAAATATGGATCATTTTTCACCCGAAAACTTGTATCTGTTTGTTAAAAATGATAAAATAACCTATATCTGCTTTTACAAATTTGACATAATTTTCAATTGCGCACAGATTGATGATTATGTATAATTGATATGTAAGCGTGCGTCCGAAACCGGGTGCACATTATATCCTTATATTAATCAGGAGGAAAATATGAAGAAAATCATTGCTATGCTTCTTGCTGTACTGTTCGTTTGCGGCGCTCTTGCTGCCTGCGGCGGTTCAAACAGCGGTCAAAGCACCACTTCCAGCAAGGCTGACACTCAGGCTACCGCAGATCAGGCTGCCAAGGATTTTAAGGCCGGTTTCATCTTCTTACACGATGAGAACTCCACCTATGACCTTAACTTCATCCAGGCTGCCAAGCAGGCTTGCGAGAATCTCGGCGTAGAGTGCATCATCAAGACAAACATCGGCGAGTCCAACGACTGTAAAGAGACCGCTCTCGACCTGGCTGACCAGGGCTGCGGCTTCATCTTTGCAGATTCCTTCGGTCACGAGTCTTACATGATCGAGGCTGCCAAGGCTTATCCCGATGTTCAGTTCGCTCATGCTACAGGTACCCGTGCTCATACAGAGGGTCTGAGCAACTTCCACAACGCTTTCGCTTCCATCTACGAGGGTCGTTACCTTGCAGGCGTTGCCGCAGGTATGAAGCTCAACCAGATGATCGAAGAGGGCAAGATCAAGGCTGAAGAGGCTAAGATCGGCTACGTTGGCGCTTACACCTATGCAGAGGTTAAGTCCGGCTACACCTCCTTCTTCCTCGGCGCACGCTCCGTATGCCCGTCCGCTACCATGGAAGTCCAGTTCACAGGCTCCTGGTACGACGAGACAGCTGAGAAGGAAGCTGCCACAACTCTTATCAACAACAAGTGCGTCCTGATCTCTCAGCACGCCGACTCCATGGGTGCTCCCACAGCTTGTGAGGACGCAGGCGTTCCCGATATCTCCTACAACGGCTCCACCCTCTCCGCTTGCCCGAACACCTTTATCATCTCTTCCAGAATCGACTGGACTCCTTACCTCGAGTATGCTATCAAGGCTACCATGAACGGCGAGAAGATCGACACCGACTGGACAGGTACTCTGGCTACAGGTTCCGTTGTTCTGACAGAGCTCAACGAGAAGGTCGCTGCTCCCGGCACAGCTGAGAAGATCGAAGAAGTCAAGGCTGCTCTTGAGGCTGGTACAACTCACGTATTCGATACCTCCGCTTTCACCGTTAAGGGCGAGACTCTGACAACCTACAAGGCTGACGTCGACACCGACGAGGCTTACGAGGGCGACACAGAGGTCATCTCCGACGGTTACTTCCACGAGTCCGAGTATCGCTCCGCTCCTTACTTCGACCTGGATATCGACGGCATCACTCTGCTGAACACAGCATTCTAAGAAAACCTTAAATCATCTGTAAAGGGAAGCTGAATTCTCGGCTTCCCTTTACGTGGTTTTATATAATCATAATAATGAACAATGAATAATGAATAACGTCGGGTAACACACAGAAATGTCGGATCGGCTCACATCAGACAAAACTTCAAAACGGGTGCGGGTGTCCCGCCCTTCACTATTCACTATTCATTATTCACTATTCACTAATCATAAGGGGGTAGATACATTTGGATAACAAAACGCCTGCAATAAGCATGCGTAACATCACCAAGGCGTTCGGCAGCAAGGTCGTCGCAAACAAGAATGTGTCCATGGATATCGAGCGCGGAGAGATACTCGCCCTGCTGGGTGAGAACGGCTCCGGCAAGACCACCCTGATGAATATGCTCTCGGGCATATACCGTCAGGATTCGGGACAGATCTTTGTAGACGGCACCGAGGTGCACATCACCTGTCCCAAGGACGCGTACGAGCTGGGCATAGGTATGATACATCAGCACTTCAAGCTGGTCGACGTCCTGACCGCGACCGAGAACGTCGCCCTGGGCATGCAAAAAAAGACAACCGGACCCAACCGCGAGATAGCAAAGGCTATAACCGAGATCTGCGACAAATACGGCTTTGACATCGACCCCAAGATGAAGGTCTACAACATGACCGTATCGCAGAAGCAGACGCTCGAGATCGTCAAGACCCTGTACAGAGGCGCGAACATCCTCATCCTCGATGAGCCCACCGCCGTTCTGACTCCGCAGGAGACGGAAAAGCTCTTCGCCGTTCTGCGCAACATGAAGGCTGACGGCAAGTCCATCATCATCATCACACATAAGCTCAACGAGGTGCTCGCGATCTCAGACCGCGTATCCATCCTGCGTAAGGGAGAGTACATCGGCACCGTGCAGACAAGCGAGGCGACGGTACAGTCGCTTACCGAGATGATGGTCGGACAGAAGGTCGAGCTGGATATCGAGCGCCCCGACATCGAGAACAAGGAGCTCCGCCTGTCGATAGAGAACCTCACCTGCCTCGACCGCTACGGCGTGAAGGCTCTGGACGATGTTTCCTTCGATGTTTACGGCGGCGAGATACTGGGCATCGCCGGCATCTCGGGCTCGGGACAGAAGCAGCTGCTTGAGGCTATAGCAGGTCTGCAGAAGGCTGAGTCGGGCAGCTCGATCAAATACTACGCCCCCGGAGAGAAGAAGGAATCACAGCTCGTAGGCAAAAACGTCAGCGAGATCAAGAGGATGGGCGTGGCTCTCTCCTTCGTGCCCGAGGATCGTCTGGGCATGGGTCTTGTCGGCGCTATGGGCATGGCTGACAACATGATGCTCCGCTCTTATCAGAAGGGCGGCGTCATCTTCACCGACCGCAAGACTCCGCGAAACCTCGCTACAAAGATCAAGGATGATCTCGAGGTCGTGACCCCGAACATCAGCACCCCCGTCCGCAAGCTCTCGGGCGGTAACGTGCAGAAGGTCCTTGTCGGACGAGAGATCGCATCCGATCCGACCGTGCTGATGGCGGCATACGCCGTGCGCGGTCTGGATATCAATACATCCTATACGATATATCACCTCCTCAACGAGCAGAAGAAGAAGGGCACCGCCGTCATCTACGTCGGCGAAGACCTCGATGTGCTCATCGCGCTGTGCGACCGTATCGCTATCCTTTGCGGCGGCAAGCTCAACGGCGTCGTGGACGGACGTACCGCCACCAAGGAAGAGGTAGGTCTGCTGATGACCAATATCGAAGCCGGCAGAAAGGAGGCTGAGGCGTGATGTCAACCAAAGTCAAGGAAACCGGTCGTGAACCGCTGTTCCATATCGTAAGACGAACCGACCTCCCCTTCTGGAAGTCGTGGCTGATCCGCATAGCCGCGGTAGTCGCCTCGCTGCTGATCTGCGCGGTGATCATCGTCTTGGTAACGGGCGATAACCCCATCCAGATATACGCCACCATGATAAAGGGCGCAGTAGGCTCTCCCAGACGCATCTGGGCTCTGCTGCAGGGCGTAGCGATGCTGCTGTGCGTAGCCCTCGCGGTCACTCCGGCGTTCAAGATGCGATTCTGGAACATCGGCGCCGAAGGTCAGGTGCTCATGGGCGGCATGGGCGCAGCAGCCTGTATGATTCTTTTCGGCAAGACTCTCCCCGCCCCCGTCGTCCTGCTGCTGGTCATCGTGGTCAGCATCCTCGCGGGCGCACTCTGGGGCGTCATCCCCGCCTTCTTCAAGGCGTTCTGGAACACCAACGAAACGCTGTTCACCTTGATGATGAACTACATCGCGATACAGATAGTGTCTTACTTCACCTACATCTGGTCGTCCAACAAGGGCAACAACGTCATCAATACCATCAACGCGGATACCCATGTCGGCTGGCTCGAGCTGCCGGCTTCCATCGACAAATACGGCTATCTGCTGAACATCATCATCGTCGCCGTGCTCACGGTAGCGATGTACTTCTACCTCAAGTACTCCAAGCAGGGCTATGAGATCTCGGTCGTCGGCGAAAGCGAGAACACCGCAAAATACGCCGGCATCAACGTCAAGAAGGTCATCATCCGCACCATGCTGATCTCCGGCGCTCTGTGCGGTATAGCCGGTATGCTGCTGGTATCCGGCACCGACCACACCATCACCCCCAACACCGCCGCAGGCAGAGGCTTCACCGCCATCATGGTATCTTGGCTGGCGAAGTTCAACCCCCTGTTCATGGTGCTGACCTCGCTGCTGCTGGTCTTCATGGAAAAGGGAGCTCTGGAGATATCCACCGTCTTCGGTCTGAACGACTCGTTCGCCGCGATCATCACGGGTATCATCATCTTCTTCATCATCGGCTCCGAGTTCTTCATCAACTACAGCATCAAAAAACGTCAGAAGGAGGTTGAAGCTAAATGATCGCTGCTTTCATACATCGCGCAGTCATGCAGGGCATACCGCTCCTATTCGGCGCGACCGGTGAGATCATCACAGAGAAGAGCGGTAACCTCAACCTCGGTATCCCCGGCGTCATGTACGTCGGCGGTATCTCGGGCGTTATCGGCGCCTTTCTGTACGAGAATTCTCTCCCGGATAAATCTCAGGCTAACGGCTTTTTGGCGATAATGATCCCGCTGCTGGCTTGTCTTTTGGGCTCCTTCCTGATGGGTCTGCTCTACTCCTTCCTGACCACCACCCTCAGAGCTAACCAGAACGTCACAGGTCTTGCGATCACCACCTTCGGCGTCGGTCTGGGCAACTTCTTCGGCGGTTCCCTGATCAAGATCGTCGGCGCTGACGTACCCTCCATCAGCCTGAGCACCACCTCCAGATTCTTCTCGGCTACCCTGCCGTTTGCAAAGGATCTCGGATGGTTCGGCGAGATATTCCTCAGCTACGGCTTCCTCGCATATCTGGCGGTCATCATCGCGATCATCGCCTCGTTATATCTGAAGAGGACGCGCTCCGGTCTGAATCTTCGCGCTGTCGGCGAGAACCCCGCAACAGCGGACGCCGCCGGTATCAGCGTCACCAAGTACAAGTACACCGCTACCTGCGTAGGCAGCATGATCGCCGGCTTGGGCGGTCTGTACTACGTCATGGACTACGTCAGCGGCGTTTGGTCGAACGACGGCTTCGGCGACCGCGGATGGCTGGCTATCGCTCTGGTCATCTTCACCGTATGGAAGCCGAACTTCGCCATCATCGGCTCCATCCTCTTCGGCGGTCTGTACATCGTACACAACTACCTCAACCAGTTCTTCCCCTTCATCCCGGTGGATATGAGCACACAGGAGCTCATCAAGATGGCTCCGTATGTGGTCACCGTGCTGGTGCTGATCTTCAACAGTATGCGCAACAAGCGCGAGAGCCAACCGCCCGAAGCGTTGGGTCTGCCGTACTTCAGAGAAGACAGATAGAGTAACATTGTCATTCCGAGGAGGGCATTATCAATTACCTTATTATCGCCCGACGTGGGAATCCCCCGGGCGGAAATACCGGTTTATGTAACAGATAAGTGTAGTCACTCTTTGTGGGATTGCCACGGGCTAAAGCCCTCGCAATGACATATAAAAAAATAACGGACAGGTCATCATGCCTGTCCGTTTTCTTATCGGTGTTCAATTTGATTCATGAGAAGTCAACCCTCGATGACCGTGCCGGTGTTGCCCTTTACGGCTTCGCCTGCCTGCATGAGGTCGGCGATAACAGCCTTGCGCCCACGACCTTTGGCGACAAATTCCGCGCAGGCGTCGACCTTAGGCAGCATACTGCCCTTGGCGAACTGACCCTCTTCTGTATACCTCTGCACATCATCGAGGCTCATCCTGTCGAGGCTTTGCTCGTCGGGCTTGCCGAAGTTTATCTTCACCTTATCTATCGCGGTGAGTATCAGCAGCATATCCGCGTCGAGGCGATCCGCGAGCAGGGCGGAGCAATAATCCTTGTCGATGACTGCGGCGCAGCCCTTGAGGAACCCTCCCTTAAGGCGCACCGGTATACCGCCTCCGCCGCAGCAGATGACCACGGAGCCATCCTCAAACGATGCCCTTATAGCGTCGAGCTCGATGATGGTCTGCGGACGGGGCGAGGCGACAACACGCCGCCACCCTCTGCCGGAGTCCTCGGCTACGTTATAGCCGTACTGCTCTTTTAACCTCATAGCCTGCTCCTCGGTCATGAACTTGCCGATAGGCTTGGTGGGGTTCTTCATAGCAGGATCGTCGTTGCTGACCTCCACCTGAGTGATGATGGTCGCGACAGGCTTGTGTAAACCGCGCGCGGTCAGCTCCCTGCGCAGGGCGTTCTGGATATCGTAGCCGATGTACGCCTGACTCATGGCGACGCACATCGAGAGCGACGTCTTTTCTTCGGTTGGGTCCTCGAGCAAAAGAGCGTTCATGGCTGAGTCTATCTTGCCCACCTGAGGCCCGTTGCCGTGGGTGATAACTACCTCGTTACCGGCTTCTATCAGGTCGGCAATAGCCTTGGCGGTGACCTTGACCGCCTCGAGCTGCTCGCTCAGGGTCTTGCCCAGAGCGTTTCCGCCCAGGGCGACAACAATTTTTTTCATAGATCTATTCCCTGTTATTATAGGCATGGTACGGTGAGGGGTGAATGGAGGACGGTGAGAGTTTGCATTACAATTATTGCTCATAAAACAGAGACAATAACGTTGTTAGCAATATACAGTTATATAAATCCAAAAGCCGTCAGGCTTTCCCGAAACTCCTAACTCCTAACTCCTAATTCCTAACTCTCAAAACGCCTTGCGTGCCTTGCCCTGCTCTTCGAGCGCTTCAAGAGCCGCAGCGGGATCCTTGACCTTTGCGAGGAAGATCATCGCGGCGATGATGTACGGCTTGTAGGACGCCTGCTTGTACAGCGGAGCACGATAGCGGTCAAATACCGACGCCGCTACCTCACCCTCCTTGCAGGAGACGTCGGTAATGTCCGCGGGCAGACAGTGCAGATACAGCGCCTTGCCGTCCTTTGTCAGGGACATCATATCCTCGGTGCACTCCCAGTCCTTGTGCTGAGCGTTCTCTGCGAGGAGCTCCTTCTCGAGCTTATCTATGCCGTCAAAGTCGCCGTCGCCGTAGAGCTTCGTGCGCTTCTCCATAGCTGCGAAAGAAGCCCAGCTCTTGGGATATACTATATCGGCGTCGCGGAACGCCTCTTTCATATCGTTAGTCTTTGTGAAGCTGCCGCCGCTCTTCTCGGCGTTGGCTTTGGCTACCTCTTCTACCTCGGGCATAACATCGTAGCCGTCGGGATGGGCGAGCACAACGTCCATACCGAAGCGTGTGAACAGACCAATTACGCCCTGAGGCACGCTCAGAGGCTTGCCGTAGCTGGGAGAATACGCCCAGGTCATGGCGACCTTCTTGCCCTTGAGATTCTCGACTCCGCCGAAATAATGGATGACATGGTCGAGATCAGCCATAGTCTGGGTCGGGTGGTCGATGTCGCACTGGAGGTTGACGAGAGTGGGCTTCTGCTCTAGGACGCCGTCCTCATAGCCCTCTTTGAGAGCGTCCGAGACCTCCTTCTGATAGGTGTGACCCTTGCCGATGTACATATCGTCGCGGATGCCGACGACGTCAGCCATAAAGGAGATCATGTTGGCGGTCTCGCGGACGGTCTCGCCGTGGGCGATCTGGCTCTTGCCCTCGTCCAGATCCTGCACCTCTATGCCCAGCAGATTGCAGGCGGAGGCAAAGGAGAAACGGGTACGGGTGGAGTTATCGCGGAAGTTGGAGATACCCAGACCCGAGTCGAATATCTTTGTCGAGATATTCCTCTCCCTGAGGTCGCGGAGCGCGTCGGCTACCGCGAAGACCGCGGCGATCTCGTCGTCGGTCTTATCCCATGTCAGGAAGAAGTCGTTCTCATACATCTTGTCAATATCTAAGCCGCGCAGCTTGGCGGCGAGCTCGGTAGCTTTGCTCATTTTCAGGCTCCTTTCGTTAAGACAAATCACGCCTCTTTAGTGTATTCCATCGGTACGGCCGCATACACTGCGGCGCAGCGCACGAGATCCTCTTTCCACGTGATCTCGTTGGGAGCGTGAGCCTGAGCCTCCGCTCCGGGGCCGAAGCCAATGCACGGGATGCCGTAGCGACCCATGATAGACACGCCGTTGGTGGAGAAAGTCCACTTGTCTACGCGCGGTTCGCCGTACATACCCTTATGAGCGGCGACCATCGCCCTGCAAGCAGGATGATCCTCGGGGATGACCCATGTCGGGAAGAAGCACTCGGTCGGATAAACCAGACCCGTCCACGACGGACGCTCGTATTTATACATGCTGACCTCTGCGCCGTACTTCTTCACGGAGGGCAGGTTGCGTACCTCCTCCAAAGCGCTCTCCCATGTCTCGCCGAAGGTAAGACGGCGGTCGAGGGATATGGCGGCGAAATCGGCTACCGCGCAGCGTGAGGGCGAGGTGTAGAACTGCTGCGATACGGTCACGGTGCCCTTGCCGAGGAAGGGATCGTAATGCAGTCGCTCGTTCAGCTCCTTGACGTCGAGGACGATCTCAGCCATCTTGTAGATAGCGTTGTCGCCTCGCTCGGGCGCAGAGCCGTGGCAGGATATGCCCTTGACCTCTACGCGAATCTCCATGCGGCCGCGCTGACCGCGGTAGATGCCCTTGTCGGTGGGCTCGGTGATGACGACGAACTCGGGCGTGATGTTCATCTCGTTGTGGATGTACTGCCAGCACAGACCGTCGCAGTCCTCCTCCTGAACGGTGCCGGTGACGAGCACCTTGTAGCCGTCGGGGATAAGGCCGAGGTCTTTCATTATCTTAGCGCCGTAAACAGCGGATACGACGCCGCCTGTCTGGTCGGAGGAGCCGCGTCCGCCGATCTCGGTGTCGGTCTCATATCCCTCATAGGGGTCGAACCTCCAGTTGGAAAGCTCGCCGAGACCCACGGTGTCGATGTGACCGTCAAAGGCGATGATCTTCTCGCCCTTGCCCATAACGCCGTGGACATTGCCCATCGGATCGGTGAAGGCTTCATCAAAGCCGAGCTTCTCCATCTCGGCGACGATGCGCTTAGCCACGCCCTCTTCCTCGGCGGATTCGCTGGGGATGGCGATAAGCTCGCGAAGGAATTTGGTCATGTCCTTCTCATAGCCTTCGGCTGCTTTTTTGATAGCGTCAAAATTCATATTTACTCCTCCTCATCTGTCAGAATTTGAATTTTCCTATATCTTTATTATACACGCAGTCACTATGGTGTCAAATAAAAAATTCGGTTTTCTGAAAAATTTTTAGGTGGATTTCAGAGCCTTCAAAGCCTCGTAGTATTCGTAGGGTATGCTCATGTTTCCGTAGCCCTTTCCGAGCGAGATCTTCGGCTTGTTAGCACCGTGGAAATCGCTGCCTCCGCTGGGCAGGAGCTTGTAGCGCTCGCATACCTCCTTCGCCTTTTCGGTGGTCTCGTCGTCGTACTTGCTGTACATGACCTCCATGCCCTGCAGACCTGCCTCTATCGCGTGGGGCAGGAACTTCTCGGCCTGCTCGAAGTTCATGTGTATGTACGGATGCGCCCATACAGCGACAGCGCCGATGGAACGGATGAATGAGATGATCTCGAGGCTGGGTAATCTCTCGGGCGGCTCATACAGACCGTAATCCTTGTGCAGGATGGTATTGAAGCCCTCTTCGATAGAGCTCAGATAACCCTTGCTCACCAGCTCGGCGGCGATATTCGCGCGGTTGACATGGCCTCTGCTGTGCTCCAATATCTCAACGTAGGTGATATCGTAGCCGCGCTTGCGGAGCTTCCTGACCAGCTTGTAGTTGCTCTCATCCTTGAGCGAGACGGACATATCAATATATTTGTTGATCGCGTAGTGCATATCGGATGTGACGAACAGCCCGAGGATGTGGAGCTCGGTACCGTTGTAGGCTGTGGTGAACTCTATACCGGGCACGATGTCGATGGGCTTGTCCTTAGCCGCGGCTACAAAGTCGTCAAGGCCCGTGACTGTGTTGTGATCGGTCAGAGCAACAGCGCTGAGCCCGGATTCTATCGCCGAATCGATCAGCTCGGCAGGTGTGAATGTACCGTCGGAGAAGACGGAGTGTGTATGTAGATCACAGAATTTTTGCATATACTTTCCCCCCAAAAAATGGTTTCATATTATTATACCACTTATCGAGGATTTTTGAAATACCAATCACGCAAAAAAATATTGTTGAAAACGCCGAAATAATCGCATTTTGGCATTGAATAATACCCGATAATGTATTACAATAATAATTAGTTAATCAAACAAATATTGTGAAAGCGGTGATGATATGCTCGAAGAACAACTGAAGAACAACCTCTGTTCTCTGGCTCAGGCTGTCGCCGCCCACTACGGCAAGAGCTGCGAGGTGGCGGTGCACGACCTGACGGGAGAGAACGCCGCCGACAGCTCCATCATCTTCATCGAGAACGGCGAGGTCACCGGCAGGAAGGTAGGCGACGGCGCCTCTGCCGTGGTGCTCGAGGAGCTCAGCGCGGCTGAGAACGACCGCGAGAACCGCATCGGCTACTTCACCCGTACCTCCGACGGCAAGGTGCTGAAATCCACCACCGTTTACATCCGCGATGAAAGCGGAAAGGTCGCGGCGATATTCTCGATAAACCACGACATCACCGCCCTGAGCGTCGCGGCGTCGGCTATCGGTGAGATGATCTCCCCCACCGCACGGTCGGAGCCGGAGAAGATCACCCCGCACGTTGAAGAGCTGCTCGACGAGCTGCTGTGGAAATCCACCGAGCTCATCGGCAAGCCGGTGTCGATGATGAACAAGGACGACAAGCAGCGCGCGATACGCTACCTCAACAGCAAGGGCGCCCTGCTCATCACCAAATCCGGCGACAGGATCGCCAAATACTTCGGCATATCGAAGTTCACCCTGTACTCGTATCTGGACGAAAACAACTGAAATCAATTAGGAGTTAGGAATTGTTTTAGTGAGGAGTGAGGAGTTAGTAGTGAGGAGTTGAGGGAAACGCTGACGCGTTTTGGAATTATAAATCGGGTGAGGGCGAAGCCCTCCATGAACTCCTAACTCCTAACTTCTAACTCCTAACTGAGGAATAATTTCTCGACACGTCAATATTACCATACATTTATCAGGAGGATAAAAATGATCGATTTTACAGTCAACAAAGAAGGCTTACAACACAATATCGAAAAGGCGAGGGAAAATAACATCATCATCCCCACCATCAAGCAGATGCAGAACCCCGAGCTCATCCCCGAGCAGATCAAAGAGAAGCTCAGCCATACGGGGCTGTGGGATGTAGACCCGGTCAACCTCTTCCGCATCACGTGGAAGAACGAGCCCAAAGAGAGCGGCGGTCTGTTCCGCGAGGTGCCGAACATCATCGAGCTGCCCACCGCCCTCACCGGCGTCAAGGCGCGCATCTTCGCCATCGTGGGCAAGTGGTTCCCCACCGGCTGCCACAAGGTAGGCGCGTCCTTCGGCTGTCTTGCACCGAGGCTGGTTACAGGTCAGTTCGACGCTACAAAGCACAAGGCTGTATGGCCGTCCACGGGCAACTACTGCCGCGGCGGAGCATTCAACTCTAAGCTCCTCTCGTGCGACAGCATAGCCATACTCCCGGCTGAGATGAGCCGCGAGCGCTTCGAGTGGCTCTCCAAGATCGCAGGCGAAGTCATCGCGACCCCCGGCTGTGAATCGAACGTCAAAGAGATCTTTGACAAGACATGGGAGCTCAGACAGCGCCCCGAGGTCATGATCTTCAACCAGTTTGAAGAGATGGGCAATCCGCTGTGGCACTACAACGTCACCGGCTACGCCCTCAAGGACGCTTTTGAGTCGATCAAAGGCGAGGGCGACCGCTTTGCAGGCGCTTGCTTTACATCAGGTTCCGCAGGCACCATGAGCGCCGGCGACTACCTCAAGGAGCAGTATCCTCAGCTCAAGCTCGCCGTGGGCGAAGCCCTGCAGTGCCCCACCATCCTCGACAACGGCTTCGGCGGTCATCGCATCGAGGGCATCGGCGACAAGCATATCCCGTGGATCCATAACGTCAAGAACACCGATATGGTCATAGATATAGACGACGAGGACAGCCAGAGGCTCCTGCGCCTGTTCAACACACCCGAGGGCGTCGACTATCTGGTATCCGTCGGCGTTAACAGAGAGCTCGCAGAGCAGCTCAGCCTGCTGGGTATCTCCGGCATCGCGAACGTCCTGTGCTGTATCAAGATGGCGAAGTACTACGAGATGACCGAGCACGACGTTGTCGGCACCGTTCTGACCGACAGCGCAGTGATGTATCAGAGCCGCATAAAGGAGCTCGGCGAGATGTACGGCGACTACGATATGCACAAGGCGGAGCTCGACCACAGCCTCCATATGCTCAACCTCAAGGACGACAATATGCTCGAGCTGACCTACAAGGATCGCAAGCGCGTGCACAACCTCAAGTACTACACATGGGTAGAGCAGCAGGGCAGGACGGTAGAGGAGCTCAACGACCTGTGGTACGACACCGAGAACACCTGGGACGCCGTGCACAAGCAGGCGGAACAGCTCGACGAGCTCATCACGGCGTTCAATGAGGAAGTAGGGATTCTGTAAGTTAGGAGTGAGGAGTTAGGAGTGAGGAGTTGATATGATCTCCTCATTATCCTGTGACATCATGAAGAATGTAAAATACTGCAAATGCGTCAGGTGCGGTAAGGAATACGCTGCCGTGCCGGATATCACCACCTGCGAATGCGGCGGTATCCTCGACGTGATATACGACTACGAATACATCAAAACCAAGCTGAACAGGGATGTTCTCGCAAAGCGTGATGAGCCCACCATGTGGCGCTACCGCGAGCTCCTGCCCATAGAGGAGGATACTGCTCCTGCAGGGCTGAGGGTCGGTATGTCGCCGATGTACGAGGCTCCTAATATCGCCGCCGATCTCGGCATAGCAAGGCTGTACATCAAGGACGACGGCATCAACCCGACCTCGTCGCTCAAAGACCGCGCCTCTGCCATGGCTGTGACCAAGGCTATCGAGGCCGGCATCGCCTGCTCTTCAACGGGCAACGCGGCTTCTTCCCTTGCAGGCAACGCCGCCAAGGCAGGGCTTAAGACCTACATCTTCGTCCCGGCAAGGGCTCCGAAGGGCAAGATCGCCCAGCTGATGATGTTCGGCGCCAACCTCACCGCCGTCGACGGCAGCTATGAAGAGACCTTTGAGCTCAGCAAGGCGGCTATCGACAAATACGGTTGGTATAACCGCAACGCCGCCATCAACCCGTATCTCAGCGAGGGCAAGAAGACCGTAGCTCACGAGATATGCGAGCAGCTCGGCTTCGAGGCTCCCGACTTTGTCGCGGTGTCGGTGGGTGACGGCTGCACCGTAGCAGGCGTGTACAAGGGCTTGTACGATATGTACATGGTCGGGCTTATCAATAAGATCCCGCGCATAATAAGCGTGCAGGCTGAGGGCTGCTGCCCCATAAACACCGCCGTCATGACCGGCGAAGAATGGCAACCGCAGGAGGAGAACACCTACGCCGACAGCATAGCCGTGGGCGTGCCGCGCAACCCCGATAAGGCGATCAACGCCATCAAGGACAGCAACGGTATCTGCGTGAATGTCAGCGACGACGAGATTCGCGAGGCGCAGAAGTATCTTGCGAAGAACGCAGGGGTCTTCGGCGAGCCGGCAGGCGTCACTGCGACGGCAGGGCTGATGAAGCTCAGCCGCGAGGGTAAGCTCGACAAGGGCGCGACCATCGTGTCGATAGTCACCGGCAACGGCTTGAAGGACATCGACTCGGCGATCAAGTCGGCAGGCGAACCGGTACACTGCAAAAACGACCTCGCTCAGTTTGAGAGACTCTTTTTTAGTTAGGAGTTAGGACGCGCGCGTCTTTTTACACCATACTGTTACGTAAAGATGACTTCATGGGTACATGGATCACTATGTTATGAGTTAGGAGTTAGGAGTGAGGAGTGAGGAGTTTATGGCGGGCGCTGCCCGCACCTGATTCATATTATTCTACATGTAAACATAAAAAAATACGCTTGCGACTCTGTAAAAAGAGCTGCAAGCGTTTTTGCTTATTATATAGCGTTGTTTGTTATCAAGCGTTTCAGAGAATTATAGAAATCAAAAAAACCGCAGGTTTTCCCTTAACTCCTAACTCCTAACTCCTCACTCCTAACTGAGAG
>ONPE01000211.1 GCA_900319615.1 uncultured Eubacteriales bacterium | reverse complement strand
ATACACAATAACTTCAGGGGAGTGTGCGAGGATATAATGTCACATCTGACACCTCATCCGCCTCGCTCAGGCTCGGCACCTTCCCCTCGAGGGGAAGGCTATAAATCATGAAACTTTTAGTAGTAGACGGAAACAGCATACTCAACCGTGCGTTTTACGGTATCAAGCCCCTGACCACCAAGGACGGGATGTTCACCAACGCCATATACGGCTTTCTGACGATGTTCGAGCGCATGAAGGCGGATACCGCCCCCGACGCCGTCGCCATAGCCTTTGACCTCAAGGCTAAGACCTTTCGCCACGAGGCGTACGACGGCTACAAGGCTAACCGCAAGGGTATGCCCGAGGAGCTCCATATGCAGCTCGCTCCGCTCAAAGAGCTGCTCGGTCTGCTCGGCTACCGTATCGTCACCTGCGAGGGCTTTGAAGCCGACGATATCCTCGGCACCCTGTCTAAGGCGTGTGAGGCGTCGGGCGGCGAGTGCGTCATAGCTACCGGCGACCGCGACAGCCTGCAGCTGGTCGACGAAAAAATATCCGTGCGCCTTGCGAAGAACCTCAACGGCACCATGATGTATACCCCCGAGGTCGTGAAAGAGGAGTACGGCGTGGAGCCTAAGAAGCTGATAGAGATAAAGGCTATCCAGGGCGACAGCTCCGACAACATCCCCGGCGTCGCCGGCATAGGCCCCAAGGGCGCCACTCAGCTGATACAAAAGTACGGCGACGTCGACTACATCTACGATCACCTCGATGAGCTCGACATCAAGCCCGGTATGCGAGCTAAATTAGAGCAGAGCAAAGATAATTGCTTCATGAGCCGTATGCTCGGTGAGATACGCCTCGACGCGCCGGTGGACACCGACCTCGAGGGCTATGTTCCGAAGCCTGCCGACGCCGCAGCCGCTTCACGGATGATGGCTCGGCTCGAGCTGTTCTCTCTGATAAAGAAGTTCGGCCTGGAGCTTACCGAGACAACCGAGGCTAAAAGCGACGAGCTGCGCAAGTTCAAGGTAGTCGAAGCGGTTTCCGAAGTTTTAGATAAAATTCTTTCAGAGAATAATAAATTGCATATTCAAATTTCTTTTGAAGAAAATAAAGATTCCGGAGCGATCGAACCAACCGTTGCTTATATTTCCGTAGAAGAAATATTATATGTTGTTAATTCTATAGAAGAAATAAAAAGATTGCTCCTCAGCGGTAAGGCATTGTATACGGACAGCAGCAAGCCGATCTTCGCCTACTGCGACCGCGAGGGCATCGAGGTCAACATCGCCTTTGATACATCTCTCGCCGCCTATCTGCTGAACCCGTCGTCGTCGGGCTATGAGCTCGATAAGCTCTGCGCTGCCTACAGCATACCCGTCGCGCAGACCGATTGTGAGGAAGAGGGCATGGGCTTCCGTCATGCGCTGCCTGCTCTGTGCAAACGTCTCGCCGATGATATCAGCGGGATCGCAAACGATAAGCTCCTCTATGATATCGAGATACCTCTTGCAAGAGTCCTCGCGAGGATGGAGAACCTCGGCTTTGAGGTCGACGTCGACGGCATCCGCGCCTACGGCGAACAGCTCGGCAAGGAGGCTGAGGATCTTCAGGCAAAGATATATGAAGCCGTCGGCTATGAGTTCAACATCAACTCGCCCAAGCAGCTCGCCAAAGCGCTGTTTGAGGATCTTAACCTCCCTGCCCGCAAAAAGACCAAGAGCGGCTATTCCACCAACGCCGAGGTGCTCGAGAGCCTCATACCCCTGCATCCGGTCATCCCGATGATCCTCGAGTACCGCACGGTCACCAAGCTGCGCTCCACCTACTGCGATTCGCTGATCGACAAGGTCGCCCCCGACGGACGCATCCACTCTTCGTTCAACCAGACCGAGACACGCACCGGCAGGATAAGCTCCGCCGAGCCTAACCTGCAGAACATCCCCGTCCGCACCGAGAGAGGCAGAGAGTTCCGCCGCTTCTTCCGCGCAAAGGAGGGCTGCGTGCTGGTCGACGCAGACTACTCGCAGATAGAGCTGCGAGTGCTCGCCCATATCGCAGGCGACGAGAATATGCGCCAAGCCTTCCGCGACAACACCGATATCCACACCGTCACCGCGTCCGAGGTCTTCGGCGTGCCCGTGTCTATGGTCACGCCGCTTATGAGGTCGCGCGCAAAGGCGGTTAACTTCGGCATCGTATACGGTATCGGAGCCTTCTCGCTGTCTAAGGATATCGGCGTCACCGTCAGAGAGGCAAAGAAGTATATCGAGAATTATCTCGCGCATTTTTCATCCATAGACAGCTACATGAAGGAGGTCATCGAGGCGGCTAAGCGCGACGGCTACGTCAGCACCCTCGAGGGCAGGCGCAGATATCTCCCCGAGCTCACCGCGTCCAACTTCAATACGCGTTCCTTCGGCGAGCGTGTAGCGCGAAACGCCCCGATACAAGGTACCGCGGCGGATATTATCAAGATCGCCATGGTTCGCGTCGACGAACGGCTGAAGAAAGAGGGCCTCGAAGCCCGGCTCATCCTACAGGTACACGACGAGCTGATCGTCGAAGCCCCGGCGTACGAGAGTATGCAGGTCGCCATGCTCCTGCAGGAGGAGATGGAGAACGCCGTACAGCTGTCGGTGCCCCTCATAGCCGAAGCCTCGATGGGCGAGACCTGGTATGAGGCGAAGGGATGACGCGCGCGTCTTAATCTCTCTATTCTGTGTCGTTTGATACATTCATCAGTAATAAAATCCACAGCGTTTGATGTATTATCATCTGATGATACATAAAAATTTGTTTGAACATCAAAAGCTTCCCTTTTC
>ONPE01000182.1 GCA_900319615.1 uncultured Eubacteriales bacterium | reverse complement strand
CGTTTATCGCCCGACCTTTTCTATATCGAAGTCGTAGCCGTCGAGCAGGGTGAAGTCGTCGCAGATACCCTCGGTGATATAGAGCTTGCCCTCTTCGGTCAGGATGATGTAGTCAAAATCGCCGTGATCACGGTAGAACTCAGCGGATTTCTCCGCTCCCATAACGAACAGCGCGGTGGACAGAGCGTCTGCCTCGGCGCCGCTGTCACAGCAAATCGTGACCGAGAGTATCCCGTTTTGCACAGGTGCGGCGGTATCGGGGTCGAGGATGTGGATGTATCTATAACCGCTGAGGTCGAAGTATCTCTCGTAGCCGCCGGAGGTCGCGATAACGCCGCCGTCGTGCTCAAGATGACCGAAGTACCCTGCGGGATCGTCGGGATCGGCTATACCGACCTTGAAGCGGCTGCCGTCGGGTTTTTTGCCGTAGAGCAGGATGGTGCCGCCGAGATTCAGCACAGCCGCACGGGCGCCGGAAGCGCTCAGGATATCGGCGCATTTATCAGCCGCATAGCCCTTTGCCGCGGCTCCGAGGTCGATCATGGCGTTATCGGGGAGCTTTGCGCTGCTGCCGTCAAGACTGACGCTTGTGTAGTCGATGTTTTTTGCGAGCCTTTTCAGCTCGTCTGCATCCGGCACGCGGTAGTCGCCGGTCGTGAAGCCCCATGCGAGCACAGCAGGATAAACGGTCGGGTCAAAGCGGCCGTCCGTTTTTTTCGCAAGCTCTATGGATCGGCTCAGCAGGTCGGCTGTTTCTTCTGACAAAGAGGCGGTTTTGTCGCGGTTGAGCATGAAGATCTCGCTCTCCCCGTCGGTCGCGTCCATCAGGCTGTCGAGCCGTTCTATCTGCTTTTGCAGCTTGTCGAGTATGTCGCGTCCGCCGCCGTAGACAGACAGCGTCATCAGCGTGTCCATCGCCTCAAAGGAGGATGTATCGGGCTGATCCGTACTGCAGGCGCAGAGCGTGAGCATGATAAGCGCGCACAAGGCGCATAAGATTCGTGTTTTCATGACCTAAGATTAGCACAGATTTCGCCGTCAGTCAATCGTTGACAAAAATGTCATTTGTATTTTATAGTACTGTATGTTAAAATCTTAAGGCAGCACCGTGCGATCCGCACACCTTAATCATGCGGTATTGCCTTAACAAATCCAGTCAAAGCGTATTCAGAATGTCGGAGAAAAGATGAAGTACAAAGTCCTTGTTATCATCATCGCAGCGATACTCGCAGCCGGGATTATCGGCTCGATAGCTGTTATAAATTCGACGGATAAAAGCACCGTCCGCGTGCTGTCCGACGGCAAAGAGATATACAGAGCCGACCTGCGTACCGCGCAGGACACGGTATTCGACGTAGAGTATCAGGGGCATGTAAACACCGTCGAGGTCAGGGATCATCAGATACGGGTGCAAAGCGCCGACTGTCCCGATCAGACCTGCGTGCATATGAGCTGGCTCAAAAGCTCGGCGACCCCGGTCGTCTGTCTCCCTCACAGGCTGGTCATCGAGTACGCGGACTCATCAGACGACGTTGACGCTGTAACGGGGTAGACTATGAGCGAGCATACAAAAAGACTGACGCAGCTCGCCGTACTGACGGCGCTGTCGCTGATCATCTTCGCCGTGGAGATGCAGATACCCAACCCCTTCCCGATACCGGGGATAAAGCTGGGGCTTGCAAACATCATCACCGTTTACGCGGTTTATCACTATAAGGCGCACGAGGTCGCGGCTGTAGTCGCGGCCAGGCTGATACTGGGCTCGGTATTCAGCGGCAATATGTCGGCGCTAATCTACAGCGCGTCCGGGGCTTTTCTCTGCCTTGCCGGTATGCTGCTGTTAAAGAGAGTCATAGACGAGGACCATCTGTGGATAGCCTCGGTGTTCGGCGCCGTACTGCACAACACCGGGCAGATGGCGGCGGCGCTGCTGATACTGCGCACCCCGTCGCTGCTGATATACTATCCCTTTTTGCTGGTATCCGGCTGTCTTGCGGGCGCGTTCACCGGAGCCTGCGCCCAGCTCGTGACTCATCGACTGAAAGGATGGAAAAGATGAAGATACGCATTATTGTTTCGGCGATCATACTGGTTGTGCTCCTCTCGGGCATAACTCTCTCAGCCGCGCCGATGATAAATAACAACACCGCGAGAAAGGTGGAGAAGGCGTTCTCCAAGATAATAGACAGCGACGAAATGAGCGGCGCTATATATGCGGTATGCGACGGCGAGGTCGTCTATGATAAAGGTAAAGGCGAGGCTGTAAAGGGGACAAAAAACTCCCCCGACGTCGTATACGCGGTCGCGTCGGTCACAAAGCAGTTCACTGCCGCGGCGATCATGATGCTGTATGAACAGGGCAAGCTCGACCTCGACGATAAGCTCGACAAATACTTCCCCGATTACAAGTACGGCAAAGATATCACCCTGCGTATGCTGATGTACCAGCGCTCCGGCATACCGGATTATTCTGTCGATATCTACGACGACAAGGTGCTGGCTACCTGCTACGGCGATACGGATATCAAGAATGCCGTCGAGGTACGCGATGACGTGGGCGCCAAAGAGAACCGCGAGGAGATACGCAAGATGTTTCTCTCTCGCAAGCTGCTCTTCGAGCCGGACAAGTACTTCGACTACTCCGATTCGAACTACGCTCTGCTTGCCGAGGTCGTACCGATCGTGACGGGCGTAGGCTTCCACGATTTCATCCGCAGGAACATCTTCGACCCCATCGGCATGACGAATTCGGCTTTTATCGACGAGCATGAGTTCCTCGGCGACGTCGTCATCGCCGAACCCGACCATGAGGAGTTCGAGTACGACTACTTCGAGTATTACGGCGCAGAGTACGGCTGCGGCGATATAATGCTCACGCCCAAGGATCTGTACAAGTGGTACCGCGCGCTGTTCTCGGGCAGGGTCGTCAGCAAGGAGAATTTGAAGCTCATCACGACCAACTACAGCTCGAAGGGCGAGCTCGGCTACGGCTTCGGTCTGATGATCTCCGATGAGGGCGACACCAAGGCTGTGTATCACTACGGGTGGATACCTTCCTTCTACAGCTCGGTGTTCTATGTGCCCGAGATAGACTACTTCCAGACGGTGCTCTCCAACCGCTCCACGGGCAATCCGCATAAGGTGAGCGCGGATCTGGTGAAAGCCTTCTGCGAGATCAAAAACGTAAAGCTGATCAATATAGAATAATACGGACAAAAAAGAACGTCATCCTGACACGGGATGACGTTTTGCTTTTTACTTTACTATGTAAGTGAAAACGAGATAGCAGATGCCGTATAATACCGGCTGGTGAGCCATATAGATGAACAGGCTGTGTCTGCCGATGAAGT
>ONPE01000149.1 GCA_900319615.1 uncultured Eubacteriales bacterium | reverse complement strand
AGATTTACGGAACACTCGTAGTCGTCGTAGTACTCGTTGTAATTGTAATATGCGCAGAATTCGCAGCTCGATTTGCCTGCCATGTTATCACCTCGATATATTGTAAAAACAGTATAACAAATGCGTAAATTTTTTTCAATAGATTGTTGCATTTTTACTAACTTTCATATATACTAATTATAACTATTATATGGGAGATGATACCTATGTTTATTACGAATGATATCAAATACATCGGCGTGAACGACCATAACATCGACCTGTTCGAGGGTCAGTATGTAGTTCCCAACGGTATGGCGTACAATTCTTATGCCATCGTCGATGAAAAGGTCGCCATTATGGACACGGTGGATCAGCATTTCGGCGATGAATGGCTGAACAACATCAAGACCGTTTTGGGCGCCCGCAAGCCCGATTATCTGGTTGTTCAGCATATGGAGCCCGACCACAGTGCGAACATCGACAACTTCCTGAACGTATATCCCGAGGCTGTCGTCGTATCGTCCGTAAAGGCGTTCAACATGATGCAGAACTTCTTCGGCACCGACTATGCCGACAGACGCATCGTAGTCAAAGAGGGCTCGACTCTCGAGCTCGGCAAACACGTGCTTAACTTCGTGGGCGCCCCGATGGTACACTGGCCCGAGGTGCTGATGACCTATGACAGCACGGATAAGGTCCTTTTCGCCGCCGACGGCTTCGGCAAGTTCGGCGCTCTGGATGTCGATGAAGACTGGGCGTGCGAGGCTCGCCGCTATTACATCGGTATCGTCGGCAAGTACGGCGCTCAGGTTCAGGCTGTGCTCAAAAAGGCGGCAGGTCTGGATATTCAGATCATCTGTCCGCTCCACGGCCCGGTGCTCTCCGAGAACCTCGGCTACTACATCAACCTGTACAACATCTGGTCGTCCTATGCTACCGAGACCGACGGCATCATGATCGCCTACACCTCCGTGTACGGCCATACAAAGAAGGCTGTCGAGATACTCGCGGACAAGCTGCGCGACGCAGGCTGCCCCAAGGTAGTCGTATGCGACCTCGCGAGAGAGGATATGGCAGAGGCTGTTGAGGACGCCTTCAGATACGGCAAGATCGTCCTCGCCACCACTACATATAACGCAGAGATATTCCCGTTCATGCGCGAGTTCATCAACCATCTCACCGAGCGCAATTTCCAGAACAAGACCGTCGCCTTCATCGAGAACGGCTCATGGGCTCCGCTTGCAGAGAAGGTCATGCGCAAGATGCTCGAGGGCTGCAAGCACATCACCTATACCGACAACAACGTACATATCAAGTCTGCTCTGAGCGACCTCAACATGGAAGAGATCGACGCTCTTGTCGAGGAGCTGACCATGGAATATGTAGCCAAGGACAGCGAGAAGGCTGACAAGAACGACCTCACCGCTCTCTTCAACATCGGCTACGGTCTGTATGTCGTCACCGCAAGAGACGGCGCAAAGGACAACGGTTGTATCGTCAACACCGTTTCGCAGGTCACCAACTCGCCGAACCGCATCGCCGTATGCATCAACAAGAAGAATCTGACCCATGATATGGTGCTCAAGACCGGTATGATGAACGTTAACTGCCTGTCCACCGACGCGCCGTTCAGCGTGTTCGAGCACTTCGGCTTCCAGAGCGGCAGAGACGTCAACAAGATCATCGACGACGGTATCCTGCGCTCAGATAACGGCGTAGCCTTCCTCGGCACATACATCAACTCGTTTATGTCGCTCGAGGTAGAGCAGACCGTCGACCTCGACACCCACACCATGTTCATCTGCGGCGTTACCGAGGCACGCGTGCTCACCGACGTCGAGACCATGACCTATACCTACTATCAGAACAACGTCAAGCCCAAGCCCGAGACCGACGGCAAGAAGGGCTGGGTCTGCAAGGTATGCGGCTATATCTATGAGGGCGAGGATCTGCCCGAGGACTTCATCTGTCCGCTGTGTAAGCACGGCGTAGCCGACTTTGAGCAGATAGAGTGATAATGTCATAATCAACGGGACGAGATTTCCCGGAAAATAAAGGAGATAAAAATATGAAGACTTATGTATGCACCGTATGCGGCTATGTGTACGATCCCGATGAATTTGACGGCGTTGCTTTCGAGGATCAGCCTGATGATTTTGTCTGCCCCCTGTGCGGCGTTGGCAAAGAGGATTTTGAAGAACAGTAATTCATACTGAATGAAAGCATGAAGAAGCCCTGCCTTTAATTGAAAGGCAGGGCTTTTGCTGTATATAAGATACTATTACTTCTCCGGGATGCCGTAGTGCTCGAGGACGTAGTCCATGTCCTTGTCGCCTCTGCCGGAGAGGTTGATAAGCACCGAACCGTGCTCCATCCTCTTTGCGAGCTTCATGGCGTAGGCTACGGCGTGCGAGCTCTCGATAGCCGGGATGATGCCCTCGAGCCGTGCGAGACGGAAGAAGGCGTCGATGGTCTCGTTGTCGTCGATGACGTCGTATTTGACTCTGCCGAGGTCGCGCAGGAAGGCGTGCTCGGGTCCCGAGGAGGGATAGTCAAGACCGCTTGCTACGGAGTAGACGGGAGCTGGGTCGCCGTTTTCGTCCTTGAGCATGATGCTGTTGAAGCCGTGCATGACGCCCTCGGTGCCGTAGGTGAGGCTGGCGGCGTGATCGCCGAGCTTAGCGCCTCTGCCGAGGGGCTCGACGCCGTAGATGTCGACCGGGTCGTTGAGGAAGCCTGCGAACAAGCCTGCCGCGTTGCTGCCGCCGCCTACGCAGGCGACGATGGCGTTAGGCAGATGACCGGTCATGTCGATGAACTGCTCGCGCGCCTCGATGCCGACCACGCTCTGGAAGTCGCGCACCATCATGGGGAAGGGGTGAGGCCCCAGAACCGAGCCGATGCAGTATATCGCGTCGTTGTACTCCCTGCTGTAGGCGTCAAAAGCCGCGTCGACAGCCTCCTTGAGCGTTTGCAGACCGTGGGTGACCTCGACGACGTTAGCGCCGAGAATCTTCATCCTTGCGACGTTGGGAGCCTGCTTTTTTATATCGACGGCGCCCATGTAGATGTCGCACTCCAAGCCGAAGTACGCAGCTGCGGTAGCGAGAGCCACGCCGTGCTGACCGGCTCCGGTCTCGGCGATGATCTTCTTCTTGCCCATGTATTTTGCGAGCAAAGCCTCGCCCATGCAGTGGTTGAGCTTGTGTGCGCCCGAGTGGTTCAGATCCTCGCGCTTGGCGTAGAGCTGTACCCTGCCGCCCAGCTTATCGGACAGTCTCTCGAGGTGGGAGATAGGGGTGGGGCGACCCTGGAATTCCTTGCGTATCCTGCGCAGCTCGGCGATGAACTTGCGCGACTGGCAGATGGAGTAGTATGCCTGCGTTATCTCAGCCATAGCCGCCTTGAGCTTGTCGTCGATATAAACGCCGCCGTAGGGTCCGAAGTAGCCGTCTTTGTCGGGATAATCGTTGAAATAGGTGTCAAAGTTTACGTTGTTGAAAATCATATTCTTCCTCCGATTGGTATTTGCATAAACCATTATATCACTATAATAGGAAAAAGGCAACACCGCATGATACAGGCGCGCGGTGTTGCCTAGAGAAATCAATAATATTTCTGATAGAGAATTATTCCTGACCGGGAACTGTGGGCAGAGAGCTCAGACCTTTTGCGAGATCCTCATCGGTGGGGATGTAGTCTGTCATCTCGCCGTCGTTGTACTTCTGATACGCTACCATATCAAAGTAGCCGGTACCTGTAAGACCGAAGACGATTGTCTTCTCTTCGCCGGTCTCCTTGCACTTGAGAGCCTCGTCGATGGCTACGCGGATAGCGTGGCTGCTCTCGGGAGCCGGGAGGATGCCTTCAACTCTCGCGAACTGCTCTGCAGCCTCAAATACCGAGGTCTGCTCTACGGATGTAGCCTCCATGTAGCCGTCGTGATACAGCTGGCTGAGGGTGGTGGACATACCGTGGAATCTCAGACCGCCCGCATGGTTTGCGGAGGGAATGAAGCCGGAGCCGAGGGTGTACATCTTGGCAAGCGGACAGATCATACCGGTGTCACAGAAGTCGTATGCGAACTTTCCGCGTGTGAAGCTCGGGCAGGACGCCGGCTCTACGGCGATGATGCGGTAATCCTTCTCGCCGCGGAGCTTCTCGCCCATGAAGGGAGCGATCAGACCG
>ONPE01000030.1 GCA_900319615.1 uncultured Eubacteriales bacterium | reverse complement strand
CTCCTTATACATACGGCTGTCGAAGCCGATGGAGCTGTTGAACTCGTCGGCGAGCTTGCTTGTATCTCCGGCGGTGCGACCCGCCCACATCTTTGCCATGATTATCTTCCTTTATTCTAAGTTACTCGCGAATAATCGCTCAAACAATTTTAACAATCCCTCAGTCGCCATACGGCGACAGCTCCCTTTACCAAAGGGAGCCTTTAGGGAAGATAAACGCCATGAGGGTCGGAGGTTAAAATGCTCCCCGACCCATAGCAGTGTTGATCTATGTCCAAGCCTCCCTTAGGAAAGGGGGCCTATCTCACTTATTCTTCGCGTCGACTACCGCCTGCACCTTGATCGGCAGACCGTAGAGGTTGATGAAGCCTGCGGAATCCTTCTGATCGTAGTCGGACTCGCCGAAGGTCGCGATCTCTTCGCTGTAGAGGCTGTAGGGGCTGTCTACGCCTGCCTTGATGATGTTGCCCTTGTAGAGCTTGAGCTTGACGTAGCCTGTGACCTTCTCCTGAGTCTTGTCGACGAAGGCGGAGAGAGCCTCGCGCAGAGGTGTGAACCACTGGCCGTTGTAGACGAGCTCGGCGAAGGTGATGGAGATGCGCTGCTTCTCGTGCATGGTCATCTTGTCAAGGCAGATAGCCTCGAGCATCTCGTGCGCCTTGTAGAGGATGGTGCCGCCGGGGGTCTCGTATACGCCGCGGCACTTCATGCCGACCAGACGGTTCTCTACGATATCGGTGATGCCGATGCCGTTCTTGCCGCCCAGCTCGTTGAGCTTGAGGATGATGTTCTTGGCGGACATCTTCTCGCCGTCGATAGCTACGGGCACGCCCTGCTCAAAATCGAGGGTGACGTAGGTGGGCTCGTCGGGAGCGTCGATCGGGGAGACGCCCATCTCTAAGAAGCCCTTCTTCTCATAGGTCGGCTCGTTGTTTGTATCCTCGAGGTCAAGACCCTCGTGAGAGAGGTGCCAGAGGTTCTTGTCCTTGCTGTAGTTGGTCTCGCGGTTGATCTTGAGGGGGATGTTGTGCGCCTCGGCATACTCGATCTCTTCCTCACGGGATTTGATATCCCACTCTCTCCACGGTGCGATGATAGCCATCTCGGGAGCGAAATGCTTGATAGCGAGCTCGAAACGTACCTGATCGTTGCCCTTGCCGGTGCAGCCGTGGCAGATAGCGTCGGCGCCTTCCTTGATCGCTACGTCCACAAGACCCTTTGCGATGCACGGACGGGCTGTGGAGGTGCCCAGCAGATAATCTTCATATACTGCCCCTGCCTTCATGGTGGGGATGATATAGTCGTCGACATACTCTTCGGTAAGGTCGAGGATGTAGAGCTTTGAAGCGCCGGTGGCGATAGCCTTCTCCTCCAGACCCTCCAGCTCGTCGTTCTGTCCGACGTTGCCGGATACGGCGATGACCTCGCAGTTATTGTAATTCTCTTTGAGCCACGGGATGATGATAGATGTGTCAAGACCGCCGGAATAAGCGAGTACGACCTTTTTGATGGAATCTTTGTTAAGTGCTTTCATAATGTACCTCCGAATGAATATGCGTTATATTTTGTGTTTATGCATATATTATAACCTATTTTGCATATTTGTCAAGGATTATCCGCATATTTTTGCAGATTGATGCATTTTCTGTCATCCTCGACAAAATCCGATGTCTATTATACACCACTTTTGTTGATTTATCAATGGGTAATATGCAGCTGCGGCATATATAGTTGTTTTCTCTGCGATCTATGGGGCGTCGAAGGGCACGGCGCTCTTTTTGTATAATTTTTTATAATAAAGTCGGGAATATTAGTATTATACAAGTGTTTGACATGGGGCGATTTTCCTGATATAATTTGATTACTTATGATTATAGGAGGCTTGCAAATGACAAAAGCCAAAAAGACGTTCAACCTCTTCACCATCAGCGAGGCACGCAACGTCATCTTCGGCATCGCCACCCTGTGGATAGGTCTGTTCCACTCCGACGGGCTCACGGTGGCGCACTATACGGATAACCAATTCCTGATCGAAGCTTTCAGACTCTTCAAGGGCACCGGCAACGTGGGCGTGGATATGTTCCTCTTTTTGTCGGGTATCGGCTTGTTCTTCTCCTTCTCTAAGGACAGCAACGTTGTATCCTTCTGGAAGAAGAGGCTGATGAGGATACTCCCCACGGCGTTTTTGATCGCAACGTTCTACGTCTGCTTCCGTTATGTAAACGGCAGATTCACCTCAGGCTTTGAATTCTTCTTCAGCCGCATGACCTTCACCTACTTCTTCCTGCGCGGCGAGAGGGTCTTCTGGTTCATATCGCTGATACTGGTATTATATATAGTATTCCCGATATTCTACAAGGTCATCGAAAAGTTCAAGGGCTTGGGCATGATAGGGCTCGTGGTGCTCACGGTAGCGTTCACGATGCTCCTGCGCGCCGTCAGCACCGGCGTTTACGCCAACATCGAGATAGCCCTGTGCCGTATCCCCGTGTTCATCATCGGTATCTGGGCAGGCAAATTCGTCATGGAAAAGCGCGAGATAGATATAAGATGGCTGTTCGCCTTCTTAGGCGCGGCTATAGCCTCGCTGGTCTTCATCGCGAACTTCTCCGAGATCATGCAGGGAGCCATCCCCGGCTATTCCAAAGATACCGACGAGATCATGTGGATCTTCCTCTACCGTTACGCGTCCTGCCCCTTAGGTATCTCGCTCGTCGTGCTCGACTCGTATGTGATAACCGAGCTGAGAAAGCGCGGACAGTGCAATATCCTGCGCAACTTCTTCGAGTTCGTGGGTATGTACTCGATGGAATACTACATGATCTATCTGAACGTCAACCACTACCTCGAGCGCATCTATGATATAGACAGCGAGCACCTGATAATGCTGTACTTCGGCAGCTGCGTCATTTCTCTGGTGCTGTGCGTTCTGGTACGCAAGGTGTGCGACTTCTTCATGGCATATATGCAGAGACAGCCGAAAAACCCCGTCGATCAGACCGAGGGCGACCTGAGCATGAGGTGGTACAACTTCCTGATCTACGCCGGGCTGTATATCTTAGCGGTATATGACGTCTTTGTCGCGTTCATGTACTTCTCCGACGGGCTGGTGATACAGGGGGTATTCGCGCTGCTGATCGTCGTGTGTGCCATCGCTGCAAAGGTGATGCTCACAAAGCGTAAGGAGCTCGGCAAGCTGATGCTGTATATCACGCTTGCGCTGAATCCGCTGCTGATAATCGCGGACAACCTCTTCCGCAGCGGAGAGATGCAGACCATCATGAAGGGCGGCAAGAAGTCGATCCTCACGATAGTGGTCTGGATAGCAGTCACCGCGCTGATCATCTACGCAAACAAAAAGTACTTCGACAAGCGCGAAAAGCTCTTTGTGAAGTAAAGCATATAATTTATACGAAAAGCCGCTGTCACGCACAGCGGCTTTGTTGTTTCTATTCATACTATTTTCTCAGCCAGTTGTTGTGGTCGTCGTAGTGATAGAAGTCGTCGACCCTCTCGATATACTTCGGCTTCATCTTACAGCCGTTCTCCATATACTCGCACAGGGTATCGACCAGCATATCGGAGGTGGTGCATATCTCGCCGAAGCCCATAGTATCATAGAAGAATCCGCCGTCGTCATAGTGAGCCGGCAGCTCGTCGGGGTGGAAGTAAACGAGCGGCTTCTTCATATAGGCGAAGTCGAACTGCACGCCGGAGTAGTCGGTGACCATGAGGCTCGACTCGGTGAGTATCTTCTCGTAGCTCATATCGCCGACGGACGAGATGACCTCGACGTAGGGGTCGGGGGTGTAGTCGTCAACCTGAGCGCTGAGGATGGGGTGCAGCAGATACTTGATCGCGTAGCCGGTTCGCTTGGCGGTCTCGATCAGCTTCTGATTATTTATCAGGTCGTTGTATATGCGGTAGTAGACCGTGGTCTTGAACTCGGGGTTATAAGAGCGCTGTTCGCCCTCGCTGGTGGTGACGGGCATGGCGTTGTACATACGCCAGGTAGGGGTGATCAGGATCTGCTTCTGATCGTTGTTGACAAGTCCGTCGTACCTGCCGATACCTGTCATCTTCAAGATACCGGTGTCCTTGTAGGAGTAGGCGTGGTGGTTGAGGTTCTTCTCCTCATAGGGCGAGGCGATGAAGTACATACGCGTGTTGTCGATGATGCGCTGCTGAGCCATCGCGCACTTCTGCACCGATAGACCGTGCTGCAGACACATGGTCGGGAAGTTGCACAGGTCGCGGATGAATCTGGACTTGTCGAGGCTGTAGCCGTTGAAGGGGAAGCACTGGGAGTTGGTGATCAGCGCGATATCCGCGTTGAGGAACGCCATGCGGTGCTTCAAAGAGCCTGTCTTGACCGGGCGCAGACCGTCCCGCTTCATGTTGCGGTAGTCGGAGGTATCCTTGTCGATGATGTAATAGCGCGTGATGCCGTCCTTCTTATCCTTGCAGTAACGGAAGAGATACTCGCAGCTGTCGCCGCCCTTGTAGAGCTTGTCGTACATCAGCCAGATGCGCTTGTTCTTGTAGAACGGGCGGGTCAGCCAGTATTCTACACGTGTGATGAAGGTGCGCTTGCTCTCCATGAACACGCGCGGCAGATAGCGCAGCTCGCGCTTGAGGGTCTTTGACGCCGATGCCTCTTCGATGATGATGTCGGTGTTGGCGTTAATCGTAGCCATGTACTTGTTGAAGCGCCAGTAGCCGCCCTGCGGATTCAGGGCGAACTTCGCCCAGTGGTGCAGATAAGAGAGCTGCATCGGCACGCGGGTGTTGTGATACTTCGTGAAGAAGCTGAGCTTCTGCTTGGCTCTGCTGTCGTCGATGGGCAGCTCGAGGCGGAAGGTGAACTTCTTATATGCGCTGATGCCGAAGTACTTGGTGAGCGAATAGCGGTCGTTGTCCTCCAGATCTATCCTCTCGCCGTTCCACACGGCGTAGAGCTCGAAATTCTCGAGGTTGAACACCTGACGGAAGGAGCCGTCTACCAGCAGCTTGCCGTCGTAATAGTCGAGCACGTGCAGACCCACGCGCTGACCCATCCTCGTTGCCCTCGCTGAGGTGCTGGGGCATGGTGTAGAGGGTCTTGTCGTACTTGAGCATATAGAACATCTCGGCGGCCTCTTCGCTGTAACCGAGAGCCTTGTACTTGCCGGCGTTGAGGACGATGGTGTCATCTAAAAGGTTCAGCACTTTTTTGCAGGAGTCAAAGAACGCCTGCAGTTCCTCTTCATCCATGTTGCGCTTGTTGCGGTTGTTCATGTTGGCGAGGAAGCGCGCCGACACAGCGTACATCAGGTAATACTGGATATAGTAGGGCAGTTTGCCGTCTTTATCCTTCTCTCTCTCAGCCAGGGGGAGGAGGAATTTTTCGACCGAATCCCTGTACCACTCGATATGGTTCGACGGCACGAAATAGGCGGAGTCGTCGCTCAGCGGCATGAAGGTGTTGAAGTTCGCCTTGCCCATCGCGTAGTAGGAGGGATTGTCCTTTTGCAGACGGAGCATGACGTCGTGGAAATATTCGAACCTCAGCGAATCATCCGCAGGGTAGTTTTTGAGCACGCTGCTCCTGATGATGCAGCCGTCGATATCAGGCTGCAAAAAGCTCGGGTTATCGCGGATATCCACGACCGAATCCTCATATTTTGGCAGGATGTTAGTGCGGTTGATGTATTTATACTTGCTGTAGACGGGGTTGATGCAAAAGCGCATCGGCACCGCGAAGGCATAGGGCTTCTTCTCCCCCACGGCGTTCATAGCGTTCATGAAGTAGTGGCTGCCGAAGACGTCGCCCGGCCTCGCGAATATCGCATAGTCGGCGGTGAGCTCTTTGAGGGCGAGGTTGTACGCCTGCGCCTCGTTCTCAGCCTCGGGAGCGGAGATGACCTTCGCATAGCTGTAGCCGGAGAGCTTCTGCGACGCGGTCTGGTCGGGTGTGATATCCACGACCAGCAGGTCGACGTCGCCCTGCCTTATCTTTTTCTGATTCTTTATCGAATCGGCTGTTTTGAGGATATGATCGGTGGTTTCTATATAAGGTACGATAACGGAAACGGTCATGCTATTACCCCTTTTCCTTTAGTCTTCTTTTCAACTTATTATTTTACCATATATAACGACCTATTGTCAATATGACGACGCGCGTCTATGGTGTACTAAAAAGGGTGAGGGCGGAGCCCTCCCACAATTCCTAATTCCTCACTCCTAACTCCTCACTCCTAATTCCTCATTCCTAACTCCTAATTCAAAAAACATCGGAACTACCTCACAACGCTGTGATAAATACCTTTTCGACATTATCAGTCATAATAGTATGGTGTACCAAAAAGCCCCCACCGCGAGGATGGGGGCTTGAAGCGTTATATGACAAATAACCTGTGATTATCAGTCTGCAGCGCGCTCGGTGAGAGTCTCGAAACGAGCAGCCGCGGTGTCCTCTGCCTTCTGGAAGAGCTCTTCTGCTCTCTCGGGGAAGGAGCGGGTCAGAGCGGAGTAGCGAGCCTCGTTCATGATGAAGTCGCGGTAAGACTCTGTGGGAGCCTTGCTGTCGAGGATGAACGGGTTCTTGCCCTCTGCCTTGAGGCGCGGATCGAAGCGGAAGTTGTTCCAGTAACCGCAGGCAACGGCACGAGCCATTTCCTTCTGGCAGTTCTGCATACCGCCCTTGATGGAGTGCATCTCGCAGGGAGCGTAGCCGATGATCAGCGACGGGCCCGGATAAGACTCCGCCTCTTTGATCGCCTTGAGGGTCTGGTTCTTGTCAGCGCCCATAGCGATCTGAGCGACGTAGATGTAGCCGTAGGAGATAGCGATGTCGGCGAGGGACTTCTTCTGGATAGCCTTACCGGCAGCAGCGAACTGAGCTACCTGACCGATGTTGGAAGCCTTGGAAGCCTGACCGCCGGTGTTGGAGTAGACCTCGGTATCGAATACGAAGATGTTGACGTCTTCGCCTGTAGCGAGAACATGGTCGACGCCGCCGAAGCCGATATCATAAGCCCAGCCGTCGCCGCCGAAGATCCATACGGACTTCTTGCTGAGGAATTCGCTGTTCTCGAGGATGTCTTTTCTGTACGGGCAAGCCTCGTTGACCTTCTCGACCTCTGCGAGCAGAGCCTTTGAAGCGGCGCCGTTCTTCTCGCCGTCGTTGAGGGTAGCGAGATACTCGTCGGCAGCAGCCTTGAGCTCATCTGTAGCTCTCTCGTCGGCAGCCATAGCCTTGACGTCTTCTACAAGACGATCGCGGATAGCGCGCTGACCGAGCAGCATACCGAGACCGTGCTCGGCGTTATCTTCGAACAGAGAGTTACACCATGCGGGGCCGTGGCCTTCCTTGTTGACGGTGTAGGGGGATGTAGCAGCGGGACCGCCCCAGATGGAGGAACAGCCTGTGGCGTTGGAAACATACATCCTGTCGCCGAAGAGCTGGGTGACCAGACGGGCATAAGCGGTCTCGGCACAGCCTGCGCAGGAGCCGGAGAACTCAAGCAGCGGCTGCTTGTACTGAGAAGCAGGCAGGGTCATGACCCTGGTGGTCTCGGGCTTCTCGGTGACCTTGGCTACACAGTAATCGAATACTGCCTGCTGGTCGTCCTGAGACTCGCGGGAAACCATAGTCAGAGCACCTCTCGGGCATTCGCCTACGCAAACGCCGCAGCCCATGCAGTCGAAGGGAGATACAGCCATGGTGAACTGGTAGTCGGTCTTGGGAACGGGCTTATCTGTATATTTTGTCTGTGCCGGAGCAGCAGCGACCTCGTCTGCATCAAGAGCGAAGGGACGGATCGTAGCGTGCGGACAAACGAAGGAGCACTGGTTACACTTGATACACTTCTCGGCATCCCACTCGGGAACCAGAACGGCAACGCCGCGCTTCTCATAAGCAGAAGCGCCCTGCTCGAAGGTACCGTCTGCGTAATCTACGAATGCGGATACGGGCAGTCTGTCGCCGTCCATCTTGCCTACGGGCTTCATGATGGTGTCGACCATCTTGACGAGAGCTTCGCGACCCTCGGAGGCTGCGGGAGCAGCTTCATCGGCAGCGTTTGCCCAGTCAGCAGGAACGTCGATCTTGACGTAAGCGGATGCGCCGGCGTCGATCGCCTTCTCGTTCATCTCGACGATCTCTTTGCCCTTCTTCATGAACTTCTGAGCCTTCTCCTTCATGTAGCCGATAGCCTCCTCAGCGGGGAGAACCTTTGCGAGGGAGAAGAACGCGCTCTGAAGAACGGTGTTGGTGCGCTTGCCGAGACCGATCTCGGCAGCGATGTCGATAGCGTTGACGGTGTAGAGCTGGATATCGTTCTGAGCGATATAGCGCTTAGCCTCAGCGTTGAGCTTCTCAGCGAGCTCAGCCTCATCCCACTGGCAGTTGATCAGGAATACGCCGCCGGGCTTGACGTCGTTGACCATACGGAAGCCCTTCTCAACATAAGAGGGGTTGTGGCAGGCTACGAAGTCAGCCTTGTTGATGTAGTACGGGGACTTGATGGGCTTATCGCCGAAGCGCAGATGGCTGATGGTGATACCGCCGGTCTTCTTGGAGTCATACTGGAAGTAAGCCTGTACATACTTGTCGGTGTGGTCGCCGATGATCTTGATAGAGTCTTTGTTAGCGCCGACTGTACCGTCGCCGCCCAGACCCCAGAACTTGCACTCGATGGTGCCTTCTGCAGCGGTGTTGGGAGCGGGCTTCTCTTCGAGAGAGAGGTCGGTGACGTCGTCAACGATACCGAGTGTGAAGTTGTGCTTGGGAGCGTCCTTCTTGAGTTCCTCATATACAGCGAATACGCTGGAGGGAGGAGTATCCTTGGAGCCGAGACCGTAACGGCCGCCTACGACCTTAGCGGTGCAGCCGTTGGATGCGAGAGCAGCGACTACGTCGAGATAGAGCGGCTCGCCCAGAGCGCCGGGTTCCTTTGTACGGTCGAGTACGGCGATCTTCTTGGCTGTAGCCGGGATAGCCTCGACCAGCTTGTCTGCGCGGAACGGACGGTACAGTCTTACCTTTACAAGACCGACCTTCTCGCCGTTTGCGTTCATGTAGTCGATAACTTCCTCTGCAACGTCGCAGATGGAGCCCATGGCTACGATGACGCGGTCAGCGTCGGGAGCGCCGTAATAGTTGAAGAGCTTATAATCGGTACCGAGCTTGGCGTTTACCTTGTCCATGTACTCCTCTACGATATCGGGAAGAGCGTCATAGTACTTGTTGCAAGCCTCACGGTGCTGGAAGAAGATGTCGCCGTTCTCATGAGAGCCGCGCATCACGGGGCGCTCGGGGTTGAGAGCGCGCTTGCGGAACGCCTTTACAGCGTCCATGTCGGTCATTTCCTTAAGGTCCTCATAGTCCCAGATCTCGATCTTCTGGATCTCGTGAGAGGTACGGAAGCCGTCGAAGAAGTTGATGAAGGGGACTCTGCCCTTGATGGTAGCCAGATGAGCTACGGCTGCGAGATCCATGACCTCCTGCGGGTTGGTCTCTGCGAGCATAGCGAAACCGGTCTGGCGGCAGGCGTATACGTCAGAGTGATCGCCGAAGATGTTCAGCGCATGAGACGATACGGTACGTGCGGAAACGTGGAATACGGACGGGAGCAGCTCGCCCGCGATCTTGTACATATTCGGGATCATGAGCAGCAGACCCTGAGAAGCAGTGTAGGTGGTGGTAAGCGCACCCGCGTTAAGCGAGCCGTGTACGGTACCTGCAGCGCCTGCCTCGGACTGCATCTCTTCTACCTTTACGGTAGTGCCGAAGATGTTTTTGAGACCCTGAGCCGACCACTGGTCAACATAGTCTGCCATCGGGCTGGACGGTGTGATCGGGTAAATACCCGCTACCTCGGTGAAAGCATATGAGACATACGCCGCGGCATTGTTGCCGTCCATGGTTTTTTTCTTTCTTGCCATGTGTTTTCCTCCTGTTTATTGCGTAGCTGTAAGATGAGCTCTTTCTTACACCTGCGCTTATTTTGGCTTTGGTGAACATCCACAAACAACATTCACTATTCCACCGTCTATCTTAGCACTTTTTGTCGGTATTGTAAAGGGGAAATTCTCGGCTGAGCAGGATTATTTTGTCGGAACCGGCGTATTTATCATAAAATGTCAGTATTGAGAGCGATATATTTTCCGACAACAGAAAAAGCCCCCTTGCGGAGGCTCTAAGCAAGTCGAAATAATCGCAGTCATTGCGAGGACGCGCGCGTCTTTATTCGCCTTTCAGAAAAGCATATCTAACTGTTAGACGGAAAAGATAATGGCACACGTGCCCAATCCCACAAAGCGGCGCACCGCCTTTTCCTGTCACTGCAAACGTTATTTTAACAAGGGGATTACCACGTCGGGCAATAAGGTTGAGATTGCCACGGGCGCAGCCCTCGCAATGACAATTTGTAGTGCCCTCCTCGTAATGACTTTTGATTTTCTACAGTATAAAAGCCCCCTTGCGGAGGCTTGTTGATCTGTATGGTTTATGAGAAGAATCCTGCAAGGTCGGCGACCGTGCAGCCGCCTGCCGCGGCTGAGGCAAAGCGCTCGAGTTTTTCCTTGGGGACGCAGACACGGGTCGCCTCTCCCCCTTTGAAGGAGGCGTTGAACCCGGCAAAATCCCCGCATGTGGCTATCAGGCGCTTTTCACGCAGATAGCTCTCGAACGAAGCCGCGCCGGAGCCGAGATACTCCCCTACCTGTTCGGCGGTGAAGCCGTCGCGCAGGGGCTTGTAGTACGCCCTGAGCAAGCCGCACAGACCTGCCGCGTACTCTTCATCCTCACAGGCGAGGATATCGAACTCAGCCGGATCGCGCTTGCCGAAGTATGCGGACATCGTCGTGCTCTTGGCGGAAAAGTCTATCACAAGAGGCTCCGCGTTGCGGTACTCGACAAAGGAGTAGCCTATGCCGTCGTGCTCCATCGGCTCCGACTCGTCATAAACGCTCCAGTTATCGAGCTCGTCGAGGTCGGGGATAAAGACGTCCGCGCCGCCGTCGAAGCGCATCTTCGTGATATAAGCCGTATCGCAGTACGGCAAAAGCTGGCGGTATATCGAGGCGCCGCCGATAACATAGACGTCGCCGCCGTCGAAGTCGCCGAGCAGGGCGAAAAGCTGCTCCATGCTGCCGCAGACGACAGCGCCGCTGACGCAGCAGCCTGCTTCATTATTCAGCACGATGTTCAGCCTGCCGGGGAGGGGCTTGCTGTTCGGGAAAGAAAGCAGGGTGTTGTAGCCCATCACCAAGACCTTGCCGCGTGTTTTCTCGCGGAAAAACCGCATATCGTCGGGTATCGACAGCAGCAGGTCGTTGTCCCTGCCGATGCCCCAGCGTTCATCCACCGCAACTATCAGCTTCATGATAACCTCCAATAATATGCCTTTCCCTTTAAGGAAAGCCGGGTCGGATGAGGTGTATAGATGTACTTTATAAAAGCTTGCGGCAGACACCTCATCCACCGCAAGCGGTCCTCCTTCCCCTCAAGGGGAAGGCAATTTATATCGCCACAGGTATCTTCTCGGTAAACTCGTGGCACTTATAGCCCTCGAGCCTGAAATCGTCGACGGTGAAGTCGTAGAAGCTCTTGACGTCGGGATTTATCCACAGCCCCGGAGCCTCGAACGGCTCGAGCTCCAGCAGCTTCTTTACCGCGTCTACATGGCGGTCGTAGATATGCGCGTCGGCGATAACGTGCACGAGCTCACCGGGCTTGAAGCCCGACACGCGCGCGAACATATGCAGCAGTATCGCGTACTGGCATACGTTCCAGTTATTCGCTACCAGCATATCCTGCGAGCGCTGGTTGAGGATCATGTTCAGCCTGTCGCCGGTGACGTTGAGGGTCACGCTGTAGGCGCAGGGGTAGAGCCCCATCTCGGAGAGATCGTGGTGGTTGTAGATGTTGGTCATGATACGGCGCGACTCGGGGTGGTTTTTGAGATCGAAGAGCACCCTGTCGACCTGATCGAACTCGCCCTCGGGGTAATGATGCTTCACGCCCAGCTGATAGCCGTAAGCCTTGCCGATGGTGCCGTTCTCGTCCGCCCATGAATCCCAGATATGTGAGCGCAGCTCGTGAACGTCGTTCGACTTCTTCTGCCAGATCCATAGCAGCTCGTCGATGCAGCTCTTGAAATAGACCTTTCGCAGGGTCATGATGGGGAATTCCTTTTGCAGGTCATAGCGGTTGACCACGCCGAACCTCTTGATCGTGTGAGCCGGCGCGCCGTCCTCCCAGTGTGGGCGCACGTTCATCCCCTCGTCGGAGAAGCCGTGTTCGATTATCTGTTTACAATTCTCTTTAAAAATGATATCAGCATAGCTCATAAGCCGCACCGTCCTGTCGTGAATAAATGATCGGCGATCCGATCCTGATGATGTGTCCCCTAACGCTCTTTTTTAAATTGTCATTGCGAGGGCTTCAGCCCGTGGCAATCTCAACCTTGCTCTTCATCGCGGGGCTTTTTTACAAAGTGATGCACCAGCAGGAGCATGAGGATGCCGCCCACCGCGTTGCATATCCATATATATGATGTGACGAGCTGTATGCCCGTTGTGGCGGTGAACCAGTACAGTCCGCCCATGACAGCCCCGAGCAGCACGAGAGTTATCGCGAGGGATATCAGCCACTCTTTGAGGCTTTCCTTTGTTTTGACATTCTTATCCATCCATACACCTTCAAGTAAAATCGTTTGCTGAGTTGCCTAAACTATAGCATATCCGAAGCGGTTTTTCAACCGAATTTTGCGCGCCGCAAAGGGCGTTATGTGTTGAACATCGAGAACATTCTGCCGAAGCTCTCGAAAGCCGCCTCTGCACCGCCGACATAGTTGCCGGGGTAGTAGTAGGAATATGCGAGGCACAGGTTCACGAATATCGCCGCGAACATCGAGATAAGCAGGATGTGCTCATATATGCGCTTTGCGTCCTTGCCCCTGAGATTGCGGTAGAACATGAACATCACGAAGAACGCGCATACCATCATCTCCCACGCGAAGTCCATCATATAGCGCACGCCGTAGCCGGACTCCCAGATAGACGCGATGATGATGAACGGCGCGACGAAAGCGACGATGCAGAAGAGTATCGCCGTGAGCCTGCGCTTATCCTTGTCGACATATTTCAGCGCGAACGGCGAGCCGAACAGGAAGAACATCGGCAGAGCTCTATAGAGCAGTCCGCAGCCGTTATCGGTCGCGATGAAGTAGTAGCCGTTGACCCCGAGCTTAGAAAGCGTCGTCTGAACATACGGGAACTCGCCCGAGAACGACGGGGGCGCGAGCAGATAGTCGAAGAAGCCGATAGCCGAGAGCTGTGTGTGGAACTCGGTGTGGGTGAAGTCGTTTATCGTCAGCGAGTAGGCTATACCGAAATCGGTGAACGAGCCGAATCTCGCGTGATTGTACAGCATCTGCAGACCGCCGATCACTACGAACGGCAACAGCGCGCAAAGCAGATATTTTACGTACGCCGGTTTTTCGCTCTTCAAACGTCTGAGCTTCAATACTCCGACGACGATGAACAGCACCGCGACCACGCACCATATAGCCGTGGTGGGTCGGCAGGTGACGGCGATAGCGAGAAACAGCGACGACAAAGCCGCCCTGAGGGGCGATATCGCCTCTTTATCGTCCCCGATGACTTTCGACGACACGAGGAAATACGCTCCGAGAACGGTGAAGCAGAAGCCGGAGCTCTGCGCTATCTCATAGAAGTTCGCCATGACCGTGCAGTACCATACTCCGCAGGCGGCGTAGATGATGACCAGCGCCGCGGTGTACATCGAAAGCGGTATGTCCTTGAAGAACTTCTTCATCAGCTTGAAGAAGGTCATGCCGAGGAAGATCAGCGCCAGAGTGTTGAATATCAGCACGCTTATCAGCGACGGGAAGTAATGCCCCGTGATAAGATGATAAGGCAGATACAACAGGATGACCGGCCCCACGCCGTAATATGAATAATACTTGCCGTTATACAGCACGTGATCCCACTTGGCGTCTACATTCTGCTCTACGCGAGCCGACCAGTCGTAGGGGTTCTCCATATTAAGGAGCTTATCGTTAGGCTTGTCCTTGAGCTCGATGTTGCCGGACTCGAAGGCGTCCACAACCTCCTGTGTGATCTGGTTGCCTGAGTTCATGCTGAAATCCTTGCTCAGGTCTATATTGACCGACGAGAGTATCATGGATATCAGCACCACGACGATCACCACCGCCGCTGTGACAGCTTTTGTATTGTACAGCTGGCTGCCGATGGGCGTGCGGAACTTAACGGAGCGCTTGAACAGCCATACGAAGGCTATGCCGCCGAGGATCAGGAAGAACCGCAGATACGAGAAGTGCGTCGGATAATCGGCGTTGAGCGTGACGCCCGAGAGGGTGACGACGTTGTCCTTGAGACCGGTAAGGTTTATCTTGAGCTTGCCGACCTTGCCGGAGAAATCGCAGACGACGTACTTGGTCTGCTCTATATCGTTGAACACCGAGCCCTGCACCAGCCCCTGGCGCATATAGTAAGACGCGTTGGTCTCGTCGGTGAAGTCGATGGAATAATCGGTCTTGTAGGCGGTGCCTTTGAGATCGAGGCGGATGATACCGACCTTTTGATCCACGGTCGGGAACTCTATAGAAGCGCTCTCGCCGCTGCTCACCAAGCCGCCGCTGCCTTGGGTCATGCCGGTGATATTTGCCTGAGTGAGGTCGAGAGCAGCTTCATCATAGCCGCCCTTCCACAGGTGGTAGCTGTTGAAGTTGAACACGACCGCCTCGAGCAGCAGGACGATCAGTATCGCCTTAGCCATATAGCGGACAAAATCCCTCGCCCCGTCCTTTTTGATGTTCTCTGAGAACAGCGTCATCAAAAAGCTGATGACTGAGAATATCGCTACGCCGATACCCAGCGAGAGCAGATACGGGCTGACTATCGCCGATATCAGCGACAGCACGGCAGCCGCGCCGCAGGAAACAAGGCGCACGGGCTTGGTATACCTGCGCTCTTTGACTACGCCCGATACCGCGAAAACCAACAGAGCGATCATCGCGAGAATAAAAAGAATCTTCATGTTTTCCTCCTGATCCTGTACTGTTATCCGATCAAACGGCAGATAACATTATTATGTATCGAACTTCTCGGGGTGTAACCGCGAGTAGTGGAAAATATACTGCTGAGCTATGCCGGCGTGATCGCCGAACACAGCCGGATCCATATTATCGAACAGCACCGCCATGGCGCGCTTCATCCATACGTCGAGGGGGAAGCCCTCGAGCCTGTGCAGGCCGTAGAGCAGCACGCAGTCGGCTACCTTTACGCCCACGCCGGTGATCTGCATCAGGCGGCTCTTAGCCTCGTCGTAGGGCAGGGCACGCAGAGCCTCGAGATCGACCGTGCCGTCGGCGACCTTCTGCGCTCCGTCGATGATGTACCTGTGACGGAATCCCGCCCTTATCGGGGCGAGGTCGTCGGGCGAGAGCGCCGCTAAGCGCTCAGCGGTCGGGAAAGCATAGTGCCCGCCGCCTATAGGCTCGCCGAATCCCTCACACAGGCGCTCCACGATGCCGGATATGCGCTTGATGTTGTTGTTCTGCGATATGATAAAGCTGATCAGCGCCTCGAAGGGCTCCTGCCTGAGTATACGTATACCCGGGGCGAACCGCGCCGCCTCAGCCATAACGGGGTGCACGGCGGACAGCTCTCTCTTTATATGCGAGTAGTCAAGGTCGAGATCGAAGTAGTCGCGCCACAAGTCTCTGTCGGCTTCATCAGCGCCGTCGACGAT
>ONPE01000191.1 GCA_900319615.1 uncultured Eubacteriales bacterium | reverse complement strand
AAAAGGGTAAAATACCCCGCTGCTTGCAGCGGAAGTGCCCGCAGGGGAGGATTTATCCTCTTAGGTTAATACCCCGCCCGAGCATAGCGAGGGTAAAGTTTCCGGCGGACACTTTAGTGCTTGCACCGGGGAAGTTTATTTCATTTTTATAATTATTTATGAGAAAATATACAGTTTGTATTATTCGTATTTTTCAATAAAAATGTTGATAACTCTGTGGATAAGTGGAATAACTCACCCCCATACAGGCAGTATATAAGCCTGCTGAGGACAAAAAAATCCACTTTTCCATGTTTTCCATAATTTTTTTAACAGAATTATCCTATCTTCTTTTGATGAAAAAACAAAAAATATTTATACTGTTTGTAATATACGCCTTGTCAATCGCGAAACAGAATAATTACAACTTTTTAATATTTTTATATGGAACAAAAAATCCCGCGCCGAAGCACGGGAGTATTCTGAGATAGTAATATCCGTATCACTGTGCGGGAAACACGAACAGCCTGAACAAAAGGGTCACAAGGCTGCCGTCCAAAACGCCCAGCAGTATCCCTCCGAGCACATCCGTCAGGTAGTGCACCCTCAGGTACATACGCGAGAAGGCGATAGTGCACGCGAGCGCGAGGGCAGGCGCCCATATCCACGCCGGACAGCACAGAAGCATCACCGTAGACGCGCAAAAGGACGACGCGCTGTGACCGGAGGGGAAGGAGTGATCCTTGGGTTTATTTATTTTCATATCGTCATCCGATATCCGTGTGGACGGTCTGTCGCGGCCTACCGACTTCTTGATGATTATCTCACCCATGAGGAAGTTGAAGCACAGCGCGGCGGTCAGGATGATGCTCGTCTCGCGAAAGCGCCGCGATATCAGCATCGGTATGACGAAGCATACCCACCATACCATGCCGCCGGTACCTGCGTAGGTGAACATGACCATAATCTTGTCCAGCACGGGGCGGTGGATCTCAGACATCCGCTCGACAACCTTTTCGTCGAGCATACGCAGTTTTTGAAACATGATTCGCTCCGATAATGGAAAGAGTCCTCGCCGACCTTCCTTGGATACGGCGAGCTCTGTGGTTGATAAAGTTGTATACACTATTATTATATATCATTCCCGAGAACGGTGTCAATATAAATCGACTGTCAAAACGATTTTTTCGGGAGCCGACTCTTTTTTAGCAAAACGGATACGGTCGGCAAAAAGAAAAGCTCCCTTTTGGGGAGCTGTCAGTCTGATGTGAAAGAAACAGGTATTCTCTATTTGTGGGATTGGGCACGTGTGCCTTTATCTTTTCCGGCTAACAGTTAGATATACTTTTCTGAAAGGCGAATAATGACGCGCGCGTCCTCGCAATGACTGCCGGTCTTTATCGACAAGCTAAAAGCTCCCTTTTTGGGAGCTGTGTATCAGGATTTGCGCTTATGGATGGCGGCGAGTATCTCTTCTATATCGTCGTCGGTGGTTGCGGTGTCGAGGCTGTCGTCTTCATCGGGGTCCTCTGCCTTGAAGCTGTCGGCGACAACCGGCTCCTCTGCGGATGTTTTTGCTACGTCTACTCGTGCAGGCGACGGGCGCTTCGGCTCGGGGACGGAGCTCTCGGCTTTTTCGCTCTTCTTTTTGCGGATGACGTCCGCCACCAGCAGACCCAGATATCCGCACACAAAGTAGCTCGCCATATATACAAGCACGTTTATGGCAGAGTCGCGCCACATACCGTACAGCAGCGCCGATATCGCGTAGAACAGCGGAGCTATCACGCAGACGTAGATATCGCTGCTCTGATTTTTGAGCTTGTAAAAAACGCTGCAGCCGATCGCGGTCAGGGGGAAAATGCCTATCTGTATAATGTACGTCGCGGCTCCCTCCGAGTGCCCCATGAACAGCGGCATCAGGAAAAAGATTATCGCTTCTATTATGATATAAGGCAGCAGTACCTTTATCTTCTTTTCAAATCTATCGTTCATTTTTTTCTCCGGTCATCAAAATCAGGTAGAATCTATTATAGTTTATTGCCCCTATAAAATCAAGCAAAAAACTGAATAAATTAGTAAATAATTTGATTGACTTATTTGTGACAGAAGAGTAAAATAATAGTGCTGTCGGGTATGCGGCTGAGCAAGCCGCACCCCGGATAATTATTTTTGTAACGAAAAGAGGCGAGATTATGGACGCAGGAAGTACAAGCGGCGCTGCCGGAGGGCGACGATGTGCATATCATGACATAAAAACCGCGGCGTATGTGTGCGTCCGGTCTTGCTGATATACCGCAGCTCTCCATACAGTGCCTCCCGGTTCCGATAAACAGAGGAGGTAGATTATGGAAAGGAATACCGTGAGCTTGTTCGACACGATACAAACGCTGCTCGATAACAAGCGATACTCCACCCTGCGCGATATCCTCAACACCATGAACCCCGTCGATATAGCGGCGGTTTTTGAGGATCTGCAAAGTGAAAAGACAGCCCTGCTGTTCCGTTTGCTGCCCAAGGAGATTGCCGCCGAGACCTTCGTCGAGATGGACGAGGATACTCAGCAGCTGCTCATCCACGGCTTCTCGGACACAGAGCTCAAGGAAGTCATCGACGAGCTGTATGTCGACGACGCCGTCGACCTGATAGAGGAGATGCCGGCAAACGTAGTCAAGCGTATCCTCAGGCAGGCTGACCCCCAAACAAGAAAAGAGATAAACGAGATATTGAAGTACCCCGAGGACAGCGCCGGCTCGATCATGACCACCGAGTGCGTCATCCTCCGTCCCAAGATGACCGCGGAAGAGGCGATAAAGCGCATCCGCCGCACCGGTATAGACAAAGAGACCATCTATACCTGCTACGTCACGGAGAACGACCTTACCCTGATCGGTATCGTCACCATCAAGACGCTGCTTTTGTGCGATGACGACGAGGTCATCGAGAACATCATGGAGCCCAACGTCATCTCGGTCAACACCCTCGACGACCAGGAGCTTGTCGCCCAGATGTTCAACAAGTACAACTTCCTCGCGCTGCCCGTTGTAGATAAAGAGGGCCGCCTCGTCGGTATCGTCACGGTCGACGACGCTATCGACGTCATGGAAGAAGAGGCTACCGAGGATATCCAGAAGATGGCGGCTATCACCCCGACCACCGACAAGCCCTACGACCGTATCGGCGTATTCGAGACCTACCTTGCCCGTATCCCGTGGCTGCTGATACTGATGATCTCCGCGACCTTCACCGGCATGATCATCACCGGCTTCGAGAGCGCTCTGGCAGGCTCGCTGGTGCTCTCGGCGTTCATCCCGATGCTGATGGATACCGGCGGTAACTCTGGCTCGCAGGCGTCCGTCACCGTCATCCGTGCGCTCTCGCTGGGCGAGATAGAGTTCAAGGATATCTTCAAGGTGATATTCAAAGAGGCGCGGGTTTCTCTGTTGTGCGGCGTTACCCTTGCCGCCGCGAATTTTGCGAAGATAATGCTCTTCGACCGTCTCGTGCTCCACAACGACAACATCACCCTGCCTGTCGCTTTGGTGGTATGCCTGACGATGGTCGTCACCATCTTCATCGCGAAGCTCGTCGGCTGTACTCTCCCGATGATAGCGAACAAGCTCGGCTTCGACCCGGCTGTCATGGCTTCGCCGTTCATCACCACGATCGTCGACGCGATCTCGCTGGTCGTGTATTTCGAGATAGCCACCATGTTATTAGGCTTATAGCATATATTACCCAGAAATAAAAACTCCCTTTGTCCTATGACATCGGGAGTTTTTTGGTACACCATACTGTGGGGTGGGGTTTTCTCTGATGAATAATCAATCACAACGTTGAGATATAAATCAAACCGCTTTTAATCCGACGTTTCAATCTTTGTAGAAACGTCTCGACTGAGTAACCAAATATATGTTCACTTCGCCTGCTTGTTGATGTATCTTGCTCTTCTCTTGCTGTACATTATCTTCTGACCCGAGTACAGGCTGTAGTAGCCCGATAGCATATAGCTCACGCACAGAGCTACGGCGAAGAATATCAGTCCCTTGCTGCCGAACAGCTCTATCGAGAGGATTATCGAGGCGATGGGGCAGTTGACTACGGCGCAGAACAGCGCCACGAGCCCCACGGCGGCTCCGAAGCCCGCCGGCAGACCCAGCAGCGGAGCGAGCGTCGCGCCCATCGTGGCTCCGATGAAGAAGGTGGGGATTATCTCGCCGCCCTTGTAGCCGAAGCCGATGGTTATCACCGTGAACACCATCTTCAAAACGAAGTCATACGGCAGCGCCTCGCCGTTTACGACAGCGTCGGTGATGACCTCGCCGCCGATGCCGTTGTAGCGGAAGCCGATCATCAGGGTCAGCAGTACTATCATCACGCCGCCTACAGCCGTGCGCAGATATTCGTTTTGCAGGAGCTTTGCGGCATACTCATGCGTTTTTTCAAGCGCAACGCAAAAGATGATGCTGACTATCGCCGCCGCAAG
>ONPE01000147.1 GCA_900319615.1 uncultured Eubacteriales bacterium | reverse complement strand
ACGCTCCCCGTCAGGAAAGCGCGTCAATCATCCGAAAAATCCAAGGCACCGCTCATCCCTCGTCGGGCGTGTGCGCCTTCATCCCTTTGCGGAACGCCTCGCGCTCGGCGCAAAGCTCGCGGTAGAGCTCTGAGGATGTAAAGGCGAGGTTGCTCTCGGTCTGCACAGCCTTGAGGGGGATGATCAGCTTGTTGCGGCGGAGCTGATCGAGGAAGAGGTTCAGCATCCCGCCGCTGAGCCCCGAAATATACAGCATGGGCTCGTCAAAGTCTTCGGCAGGTTTTTGCCCGCCGTTGTCCGACAGCCCCAAAAGATATCCGAGCGTGAAGCCGTACTCGGAGCTTTGTACGCTCCTCGAGCCGATGTTCATCTTGCGGCAGAGCATCTTCAGCTTTGCGTCAGCCTGATTCTCGAGATTATATATCAGTATCTCGCCCATGATAAGCCCCCGTTTTTTAGAAGTCAAGCGCATTATACCACAAAAAAAGGCGCGAATTATGAACCGGATATTAACATTCACCGCATGATATTGACATTGATACCTCTTTGCAGTATAATTACAATAAAGAATTATGCGCTCGCGCAAAACAGAAACCGATATGCTAATAATCGTTATGAATCATTGATTGAGGGGTGACTTTATGAGAAAGACGATCTCACTGATACTTGTGATCCTGACCGTCGTTACAACCGTTTTCTCTGCGGTCGGCACAGCTGCCTATGCCGCGCAGGTCGACGACTTCGGATACGCCGAGACAGGCGCGGATTACCCGGTAATCACCGCCGTTGAGCCCTGCGCAGAGGGCGTCGTGGTGAACTGGAGCCGTGCCGACGGTATCGGCTACTACCGCGTCTACCGTTTGCATGAAACGCGCGGATGGGTCGCTCTCGGCGATACCAACAAGCTGTATTACATCGACTCTAACGTCAGGGACGGCAACACCTACCAGTACCGTGTAGCAGGCGTCAGCTCCGAGGGCTCTATACTCACCGCCGCCTCAACAGCGACCTATGAGTACTCCGCTCCGTCAAAGGTCACCTCGGTCGAGGCTACCCCCGAGGGCATACTCGTCCGCTTTAACAAGCCTGCGGCAGCAGCAAAGGTAGCCGTGTTCCGCAAGAACGGCAGCTCATGGAACCGTATCGCAGAGTCGACCGGCACATCTTACCTCGATACCGAGACCTCGCCCTCCGGCGAGTACACCTACACCGTGCGCGCTTTGAAAGCAGACGGCAATTATCTCTACAGCTTCTATGACGAGACCGGCGTGACCGTGAAGAACCTCGCCACACCGCAGCTCGCCGTGCAGAACGCCGCGGGCGGAGTTCTGGTGACATGGGACGCCGTACAGGGAGCCGAGGGCTACCGCGTTTTCGAAAAACATGACGGCGGCAGCTGGACGAGGCTCGAGGACACCACCGGCACATCGTATCTCGATACCGACGCTGAGTCCGGCACGACCTACACCTACACCGTGCGCTGTATCTCGTCCGACGGCGGCTCTTATACAAGCTACTATGACCCCGGCAAGAGCGTTGATTATATCGCCGCGCCAAAGCTGATATCCGCTTCCTCCACCGGCAGCGGCATACAGATCAGCTGGGAGCCCAGCGAAGGAGCCGAGGCGTACCGCGTGTTCTATAAGAACAGCGACGGCGGCTGGACGCGCATGGGCACCACCGAGGGCACATCCTACATCGACAACAACGTGAGCTCCGGTAAGGAGTACACCTACACCGTGCGCTGTATCACAGCCGACGGCAGCGCATATACAAGCTATTTCTATAACGAGGGCGTCACCGGCACCTTCCTCAGCGCGCCCGAGATAACCTCGCTCACCTGCGGAGCAGAGGGTATAAACATCGCGTGGGGAGCCGTCGAGGGCGCCGTGAAGTACCGCGTCTACTACTACGGCAGCAAAGGCTGGACCCGTATGGTCGACACCGAGGATACCTCCTATCTCGATAAGGAGGTAAGCTCCGGCCACACCTACCGCTATACCGTGCGCTGCATAAACGCCGAGGGCACCGCCTTCACCAGCGGCCATACCTCCGGCAAGAGCCTGTACTATATCGCCGCCCCGACCATCAACTCCGTGACCAACACCGAGAGCGGCGTCAAGATCAGCTGGGCTGCCGAGAGCGGCGCCGAGAAGTACCGCGTATATTACTACGGCAGGAACGGCTGGACTAAGATGGCGGACACCACCTCTACCTCTTACGTCGACGAGGATGTATCCTCCGGCTACACCTACACCTACACCGTCCGCTGTCTGAACTCGGCTGCTACGGCTTTCACCTCCTACTTCAAGCCCGGTGTTAAGCATATGTTCGTAGCCGCGCCGAAGATCACCGCCCTCAGATGGGGCGACGACAGCGTGGGCGTGACATGGGAGCCCGTCAGCGGCGCCGAGAAGTACCGCGTGTATGTGCGCACAGCCGACACGAGCTGGAAGCGCATCGCAGACACCACCGAGAGCTACTATGAGGACAAGAGCGTAGAGTCCGGCAACACCTACTACTACACCGTCCGCTGTATCAACGCGAACGCCACCGCCTTTACCTCCGATTACCGCGCAGGCGTGGGCATAAGGTTCCTCTCTACTCCGCATATCACATCGGTCTCCGAGAGCGGCGGCTCTGCCACCATCAAGTGGAACGCCGTGCCGGGAGCCGTGAACTACCGCCTGTATTATAAGAGCGAGAACGGCTGGACGCGCATAGCCGATACCACATCTACATCCTATGTGCATCAGAACATCACCTCAGCCATGACTTACACCGTGCGCTGCATCAACGCCGCAGGCACCGCCTTCGAGTCCGGCTTCGACGGCTCCGGCGCTTATCTGCACTACATCCCCGCACCCGCAAACATCAAGGCGACCCCTCAGCCCGACGTCGTAAGGATCAGCTGGGACGCCTCCGCAGGCGCCGAGAAGTACCGCGTCTACTACTACGGCAGCAAGGGCTGGACAAAGCTCGCCGACACCACCGATAATTATTTCCTCGATGAAGAAGTGACCTCCGGCAAGACCTACCGCTATACCGTGCGCTGCATCAACGCGGCCGGCACCGCCTTTACCTCCGACTACGACCGCACCGGCGCGACCTGCAAGTACACCGACACCCCCGTGCTGGATGATCTGCAGTATGAGAAGGACGGCATAGTCATCTCGTGGAGCGAGTGTCCCGGCGCAGATAAGTACCGCGTGTACTATTACGGCAGCAAGGGCTGGACGAAGCTCGCCGAGACTACCTCCACCACCTTCACCGATAAGGACGTAAGGTCGGGCTACACCTACCGCTATACCGTGCGCTGCGTCAATGCAGAGGGCACAGCCTTCACCTCGTCCTACGACGCGCAGGGCGTCAGCATCTACTATATCGAGGCTCCCAAGCTCGAGGATATACAGATCTCCCCGTCGAGCGTCACCCTGTACTGGACGAAGCCTAACAAGGCTGAGATGTTCCGCGTTTACAAGAAGATCAACGGTTCATGGATCCGTTTGGCAGATACCACCGACGCCGCCTACACCGACTATGACGTCGAGATCGGCGGCACCTACTCCTACACCGTCCGCTGCGTCAGCGCCGACGGCAAGACCTTCCAGAGCGGCTTTGATCCTATGGGCTTTATCGCAACAGTATCATCAACGACAATCAACTTCCGCTACTATGACCAGACCCAGTACGACTACCCCTACGGCGACGACACCATCGCAGGCTCCGGCTGCGGCCCCACCAGCTTTGCTATGGTCGCCTCTACCATCACAGGCAGAGAGATCACCCCGGTAGACGCTGTAGCATGGTGCGGCAACGACTATTATGTCTACGACGTCGGCACCATGTGGAGCTACTTCGAGGCAGCGTCAAAACGCTTCGGCGTGCCCTACGGCGGTCAGACCTACAGCCAGGAGGAGGCCATCGCCGCCATGAAGAAGGGCAAGTACGTCATCAGCTCTCACGGTCCCGGCAGATTCACCCGGGGCGGCCACTTCATCGTGCTCGCAGGTATCGACTCCAACGGCAAGATCATCGTGTTCGACCCCAACGGAGGCAATCATTTTGTCGGCGTTTCATTCACCGCCTCACCGCCGCAGAGATAGCCGAGTCCGCGACAAGCTACTGGATATTCGGTTAATCAATCTAATAAAACGACCGCCGAGGCAGACGCTTCGGCGGTTTTTCAGCTTTTCGTTCAGGTAACTGTCAATTAATGCAGTTTTCGTATTCGTTGTCATTCCGAGGGAGCGTCGACACGCGTGTCGGGCGACCGTGGGAATCCCCCTGATAGGAGCAGAATCTCACTGTTCAAGCCGGTAATGACAAGGGGATTGCCACGGGCTAAAGCCCTCGCAATGACACTGTTATTGTTACGTCGGATTAATCGGAGGTTACTCAAGGGAGAGGCTTTTTACTCCTTTTCTTTCGGCGATATCGTGCCGCTGCGGTAGAGCTCGAGCAGCTGATACAGGTCGCTTATCTCCTCCTGTATCTCCCTGCCGATATCGGCGTCGCTGACCATGCGGCGGCTCTGCTTCTCGACTATCTCGGATTCGGAGTGGATATCGAGGTTTTTGGTAAGCGCCTCTTCAAGGGTCGTGAACGGATGGTGCGCCTTGAGGCTCAGCCCGTGCGAGCTGTATATCAGGGTGTAGCCCGCGATGCCGGTGGTGGCGTGGTACTCTTTGCAAAAGCCGCCGTCTATCACCAGCAGCCTGCCCTCGGCGCGGATGGGCAGCTCGCCCTTGACCGTGCGCACGGGGGTGTGACCGTTGATGATGTGCGAGAACTCGGAGCTCAGCCCGAACTCGGCGAGTATCCTCTCGCAGGTCTTCTTTTCGTAGTAGAAGGTGTAGTACGGGTTCTTCGGCTCATCCCATGCCGATTTATCGTCGATGTAGGCGCGCTCGAAGGTCTTGATCTCTCTGCCGCACAGGGGCGAGTTCCTGCTGCACCACAGGAACCACATGAAGTCGAGCCCCTGGGTCGCTCTGCTCCTGCCGAAGTATGCGTGACGCGCCACGGTCTCGGCTATGTCAAAGTATTCCTTGCCGCTGTAGCGGTCGCCGAACAGCCCGACCTGAGCGAAGCTGCCGTCTGCGTTCAGCGGTACGCAGCCGTGATACAGCAGATTTCCGTTGAACACGCGGTACATGCCGCCGTGATTGTACAGGAACTCCACGTGCTTGTTCAGCCTGTGGCTGCCGGTGAATGCCGCTCTGAGCTCTTTTATGACAGCCTGTTCCTCCGCGGTCAGAGAGTAGGGATCGTCGGGGTCAAGGGTGGGGAAGAGGCTCTCGTTGAGCTTGTATACCCTGCCCTTGCAGTTGACCGTACCTGATGTGAGATCGATCTTGTCAAGCAGCAGGCGGTCGTCCATGCCGTATTCCGGATTGCGCTTTATCACCTGACCCTCCAGCTTGAACTGCATCAGAGTGACAGCGGACAGCGCCGCCTCCATGGGCTTGCGGTTGGGATAATTTCGCTCTGCAAAGAGCACGAGACTCCTCAGGCTGATGCCGTAGCCGTTCTCGAGGGTACGAACGGTGCGGTATTTGATACAGTTGCGCACGACGTTGGCTATACACGCCTCGCTGCCGCACGCCGCGCCCATCCACAGGATATCGTGGTTGCCCCACTCGATGTCGAGCGAGTGATGCTTCATCAGCAGGTCGATTATTTTATCCGCCGCGTCTCCGCGGTCAAAGATATCGCCCACGATGTGCAGCCTGTCCACAGCCAGCCGCTTTATAAGCGCCGCTAAAGAGAGCACGAAGTCGTCGGCGCTCACGTTGATGACGGTGTCGAGGATGTTCTTGTGGTAGCGTATCTGGTTGTTGTCCACATCCTGCTGGGCGTGCAGAAGCTCGTCGATGATGTAGGCGTAGTCGGAGGGCATCGCCTTGCGCACCTTGGAGCGCGTGTATTTCGCCGACAGCGTCCGCGCTATCTCGAGCATCCTCTCCAGCGTGGTGCGGTACCATTCGCGGTCGAGGCTGCGCTCCTTTTTCAGCAGACGGAGTTTTTCGGCAGGATAGTAGATCAGGGTGCAGATCTCCTTTATCTCGTCGGGGCTGAGCGCGTCGGCATACAGCGCCGCAGCCTTCTCGCGGATGACGCCGGAGCAGTTGTTGATGATATGGGTGAAAGCCTCGTATTCGCCGTGGATATCGCTCATGAAGTGCTCGGTGCCCTTTGGCAGGTTGAGTATCGCGCTGAGGTTGATTATCTCGCGCGTCAGACATCGCATGGTGGGGTATTTTTCGGCAAGCAGCCGCATATATTTCATTCTGTCGCCGTTTATCTTCGTCATCCCGATCACATCCTTATATTTATATGATACAGTATAGCAAAGTAAGCGCCGCTTGTAAACAAAAATTCACCCTCCGAAGAGAGTGAATGGGGAAGTTTTTATACCATACTATGATGCTTGATATTTTCAGAAAGGTATTTATCACGGCGCTTGGAGGGCTAATGGAGAACGGAAAACGGAGAACGGTGAACGGTGGTGGGAAAGCCTGACGGCTTTTGGATT
>ONPE01000146.1 GCA_900319615.1 uncultured Eubacteriales bacterium | reverse complement strand
GGGGCTGTCGTATTACGGCCCCGTCGACGGCCATAACATGGAGGAGCTCACCAACGCCCTCAACGCCGTCAAAAGCTCCAAGAACTCCGCCTTTCTCCATGTCGTCACCAAAAAGGGAAAAGGCTATAAATTTGCCGAGGAGGATTCTTCCTCCTACCACGGCGTAGGCTCGTTCAACATCGACACCGGCGAGCCTATCAGCAACAAAGAGAACTTCTCCGGCGTGTTCGGCAGGAAGCTGTGCGAGCTCGCCGAGAGCGATGATAAAATATGCGCCGTTACAGCCGCCATGAGCACCGGCACAGGCTTGTTGGATTTTTCGAGGCTGTACAAAGATCGTTTCTTCGACGTAGGTATCGCCGAGGAGCACGCCGTGACCTTCGCTTCGGGGCTCGCGCTCAGCGGGATGCTCCCGGTGTTCGCGGTGTACTCGACCTTTTTACAGCGCGGTTACGATCAGCTGATACACGACGCCTCGATGCAGAACGCGCACCTTGTGCTCGCCGTAGACCGCGCCGGTGTGGTCGGCGAAGACGGCGAGACCCATCAGGGGCTCTTCGACGTATCCATGCTCAACGCTATCCCCGATACTACCGTTTACTCGCCCTGTTATTTTGACGGGGTGGGGAACGCCCTGACAGCCGCTCTGTACGATAACGACGGCGTTGTAGCCGTCCGCTATCCCCGAGGCGGAGAGGGCAGCAAGCCCCACGGCTATAAATATGAAAATCTGAATTACGAATTCATCGGCGACCGCGACTGCGACATCCTGATCGTCACCTACGGCAGGCTGTTCTGCGAGGCGGTCAAGGCGCGCGATATACTCGCTTCAAAAGGCAAAAAAGCCTGCATACTAAAGCTGTGCAGGATAAAGCCCATCGACCCCGAGGCGGTCAAGGCGGCTGCAAAATTCCGCAATATCTACTTCTTCGAGGAGGGTATGCGCAGCGGCTCCGTCGCCGATACCATGCGCGATATGCTCGACGATATCGGCTACTCGGGATCATACAAGGTCAGGGCGGTCGATAACGTCTATGTACGGCACGCCTCGGTGAAAAGCTCGCTGAAAGCCCTCGGTCTCGACGCCGACGGCATGGTCGGCATGATAGGGTGAGGCGCCTATGAAGAAACGATTGGACGTATTATTGGTAGAAAAAGGCTTTTTCGAGAGCCGCGAGAAGGCGAAGGCGGTCATCATGTCCGGCTGCGTCTATGCGAATAACCAGAAGGCCGACAAGGCAGGCGCTTCTTTCGACGAGAACGCCGCTGTCGAGGTGCGCGACAACCGTATGCGCTACGTATCGCGCGGAGGCTATAAGCTCGAGAAGGCTATGCAGGTCTTCCCGATATCCCTCGAAGGTAAGATAACTATGGATATCGGCGCGTCTACAGGAGGCTTTACCGACTGTATGCTGCAAAACGGCGCTTCTAAGGTCTACGCCGTAGACGTAGGCTACGGACAGCTCGCGTGGAAGCTGCGCAACGATGAGCGCGTGGTGAATCTCGAACGCACAAATATGCGATACGTCACGCACGAGCAGGTGCCGGAGGACATCGGCTTCTTCTCGGTGGACGTCGCGTTCATCTCCTTGAAGCTCATCCTGCCCGCGGCGCGAGGAGTCTGCGCCCCCGACGCCGAGGCTGTGTGCCTGATAAAGCCGCAGTTCGAGGCGGGTCGCGAGCACGTCGGCAAGAACGGCGTCGTCCGCGATAAAAAGGTACATATCTCCGTGGTCGAGGACATCATCGGCTTTTGCCTCGATAACGGCTTCTCCGTGCTCGGGCTGAGCTACTCGCCCATCAAAGGGCCGCAGGGGAATATCGAATACCTCTTACACATCAAACGCAGCGACGAGCCCCAAAACCATCTTGCGGTCACAGCCGCCGGGGTGGTAGAGGAGTCGCACGACGAACTGGATAAATGATCATGAAGATTGCACTGATTGTAAACGAAGATAAAAAGCGCGCTTTTGAGGTAGCCTCTCAGGCGGCTGCTTTACTGACGTCCGCCGGAGCCGAGATCTATACCTCCGGGAATTGCAGGATAGACGGCGCCATCTGCGCAGGTACGGCTCAGGAGGTCATCCGCGATACCGATATCACGGTCACGGTAGGCGGCGACGGAACCATAATCCATAACGCCAAGTTCGCCGCTCTGTACAAAAAGCCGCTATTAGGCATCAACCTCGGGCGCATCGGCTTCGTCGCGAAGCCGCTATTAGGCATCAACCTCGGGCGCATCGGCTTCGTCGCGAACATCGAGCCCGACGAGCTCTCCGAGCTTTCCAAGCTGCTCACCGGCGATTACCGCATACAGAGCCGTATGCTTCTGGAGATCACCGTCGATAAGGACGGCGCCGAGAGCCGCTATACCGCGGTGAACGAGGTCGTGCTCCACCGCGACACCCTCGCGAACCTGATAGATATATCCGTCGAGCTCGGCGAAGAGCGCATGATCTCATACCGCGCCGACGGTATGCTCTTCTCCACGCCCACCGGCTCCACGGCGTATTCATTCTCAGCCGGGGGTCCGGTCATCGAGCCGGATATGCGCTGTATCCTGCTCAACCCGATCTGTCCTCACGCGCTGTCTACGCGGCCCGTCGTCTTCGGCGAGGATTCGGTGCTGCGCGCAAGGGTTTGGCCGTCGTCGACCTTCAAGTGCTACCTGACGGTGGACGGTCAGTATCATATACCGATATCTTCCGACGACACCGTAACGGTCAAAAAATCACCTCTCGAGCTTTCGCTCGTTATCTTAAAGGAAAAGAATTTTTATAAGCTGCTCAGCGAAAAACTAAAGGAGTTCTAGCAATATGAAAACAACAAGACACAACAAAATTCTCGAACTGATCAACAAATTCCAGATAACCACACAGGAAGAGCTCATCGAGCATCTTCGCGCCGAGGGCTACGAAGTGACCCAGTCGACCGTCTCGCGTGATATCAAGCAGCTGCGCCTGACCAAGACCCTCATGCCCGACGGCAAGTATCGTTATCAGGCGTCGCCCAGCTCCGAGAAGGGCGCGAAGAACAATTTCCACACCATCTTCTCTTCCTCCGTTATCTCTATCGAGGACGCGATGAACATCGTGGTCATCAAGACCTTCAGCGGCATGGCTCAGGCTGCCTGCGCCGCTCTGGATATGATGTCCTTCGACAGCGTCGTAGGCACCCTCGCGGGCGAAGACACGATCATCGTTGTGTGCAAGACCGCTGAGCATGCCAAGGATTGCGCCGCAGAGTTAGAGAACTACCTCAACTGATCCCACTACTTCAACTAAAGGAAGCTGTCTATGTTAACGAATCTTTACATCGAGAATATAGCGGTTATCGAAAAAAGCCGGATCGACTTCACCGGCGGACTCAACGTCCTCACGGGTGAGACCGGCGCCGGTAAAAGCATCGTCATCGACTCTATCAACGCCGTGCTCGGTCACCGCTCGTCGCGCGGTATGATCCGCTCCGGCGCGGACGCCGCTTTCGTCAGCGCGACCTTTGAGGGCTTGTCCGAGCTGACTCTCAAAAAGCTGAGAGCCATGGGTTACGAAGCCGAGGACGACACGCTTATCCTGTCCCGCGAGCTCAACACAGCGGGCAAAAACACCTGCCGCATCAACTCCCGTCCGGCTACCGTAGCGGCGCTTCGGGAGTTGGGCGAATACCTCATCAACATCCACGGGCAGAACGATAATCTCGAGCTGATGGATCCGGCGCTGCACATCGTATACATCGACGCTCTCGCCGATATCGGGGCGCAGCTCTCGGCTTACCGCGCGATCTACCGCGAGCTCAAAGCCGTTGAGGCTGAGCTGGACTCCGCCGATACCGACGAGGCAGAGCGCCTGCGCCGCATCGACCTGCTCACCTTCCAGATATCGGAGCTCGATGAAGCCGATATAACCCCCGGCGAGTACGACGCCCTTACCGCAGAGCGCGACGCCCTGCAAAACCGCGAGAAGATCGCAAAGGAGCTCATGAAGGCTCGCATAGCGCTCGACGGCGACGGCGATACCGACGGAGCCCTGCGCATGACCGACGACGCCTGCTCCTCGGTGCTCACTGCGTCGCGGTGGCTGCCGTCTTTAGAGGGAGCCGCCGACAGGCTTTCATCCGCGCTTTATGAGCTGCAGGAGCTCTCGCGCGAGCTCGAGGGCGCGATGGACGACGTCGACTCCGACCCCGGCAGGCTCGAAGAGATCGAGGAGCGCCTCGACCTTATCTACCGTCTGCGCCGCAAGTACGGCGACAGCGATGACGAGCTGATCGCCTATCTGGATAATGCTAAAGAAGAATTAAAATCCCTGACCGACTATGCCGACAACCGTGAGCGGCTGATCAAGCGCAGGGATGATCTGTATAATAAAGCGTATATTTCTGCAAAAGAAATATCGACCGTCCGTCAAAAGGTCTGCGAGGACTTCCGCTCCGCTGTAGAGCGCGAGATGGCTTTCCTCCTCATGCCCAACGTCCGCCTCGAGATACAGCTCGAAGAGGTCGATCTCAACAACCGCGGCATAGATAAGCTCGAGTTCCTCATCTCGACCAACCCCGGCGAGGAGCCGAAGCCCGTCAGCAAGATCGCGTCGGGCGGCGAGCTCTCGCGCATGATGCTCGCCATCAAGACCGTGCTCTCACGTGCAGATTTCGTGCAGACGCTGATCTTTGACGAGATCGACACCGGTATCTCCGGCTCCGCAGCCGACCGCGTGGGTCAGAAGCTGAGCCAACTCTCGCAAGACCGCCAGGTGCTCTGCGTGACCCATCAGGCGCAGATAGCCGCCTTCGCCGACAACCACCTGCTGATAGGCAAGGAGGTACACGACGACCGCACCTACACCCACGTGACCTCGCTCGATCAGGAGGGCAGGGTAGAGGAGCTCGCGCGTATCGTCGGCGGCGAGCAGATAACCGACAGCGCGAGAAACCACGCAAAAGAGCTTTTAAATTCTGCAAAAGAAAAATAAACAATGAATGAGTCGTTGCGAAGCCCCTTAGGACTGTCGCAATCTCAACTGAAATAACAGGAGTTCCCCATGAAGAAATGGCTGACCCGAAAATTGAATAAAGAAAACGCGGTCGCCGTTTCTCAGCGCTACGATCTCCCCATGCTGATCGCCATGCTGCTCGAAATCCGCGGCATCACCGACGACGACGATATAGTCGAGTTCCTCAGCGGCGAGACCCTCACCGAGTCTCCGTTCCGCATCAAGGATATGGATATCGCCGTCGAGCGCATACAGGCGGCTATCGAGAACGGCGAGCGCATCTGCATCTACGGCGATTTCGACGCCGACGGCGTCACCTCGACCGCTCTGCTGTACTCGTATCTCTCCGATATCGGAGCCAACGCGATCTACTACATCCCTTCACGAGAGACCGAGGGCTACGGCATGAACCGCGACGCGATCTCACGTATCTACGAGCAGGGCGTCACCCTGATCATCACGGTCGATAACGGCGTTGCGGCTGTCGACGAGGTAGACTACGCTCTGTCTCTCGGCATCGACACCGTCATCACCGATCACCATGCCGTTCCGGATGTAATGCCGGATGCTGCGGCAATTGTCGACCCCCATCGTCCGGATTGCGATAGTTCTTTTAAAGAATTATCAGGAGTCGGCGTAGCATTCAAACTGGTACAGGCTATCGAGGGCGAGTATGCCGACGTCGACGGACTTTTAGAGAATTACTCCGACCTTGCCGCCATCGGCACGGTCGGCGATATCGTAGCCCTGCGCGGCGAGAACCGCGTGCTGGTGAAGAACGGTCTGCGCCACATCAACAACGGCGACCGCGCCGGCATCGCCGCCCTTGTCGAAGAGGCAGGGCTGACCGGCAAGACTATCAGCGCCGGTAATCTCAGCTTCAACCTCGTGCCGCGCATCAACGCCGGCGGCAGGCTCGGTCTGTCAAAAAAGTCGGTGGCGATGCTCCTGACCGACGATGAAGAATACGCCGCCGATATAGCCGCCGAGCTCAGCTCCGACAACAGCGAGCGCCAGCAGATCGAGCGCGACATCCTCTCGGACATCGACGACATGATCCGCGAGGATCCCTCCATCGTCAACAACCGTATCATCGTCGTGTGCGGCGACGGCTGGCACAAGGGCGTTATCGGCATCGTCGCCTCCCGCATCAAGGAGGTCTACGGCAAGCCCACGATAGTTATCACCCTCGACGGCGATATCTGCCGCGCTTCGGGGCGTTCGGTCGACGTTCGGCATTCGCAGGGAGAATATCGAAGCGTTCATCGAGCAGATCAACCGGTATACCGATACTCACCCGGTTCCGGTTCCTTCGCTGCAGCTGGACTGCAAGCTCAATCCGGCGCAGCTCAGCGTAGATCTCGCCCGCGGTCTGAGCCTGCTCGAGCCCTACGGCTCCGGCAACCCGACGCCGCTGTTCGGGCTGTACAACATGACCCTGCGCGATATTCGCGAGCTCGGCGGAGGCAAGCACCTGCGCCTGACCTTCTCGCGCGGTGAGAGCACCGTGTACGCGCTGAGGTTTTCCACCACCCTTGCAGAGTTCCCCTACAAGACGGGCGACGTCCTCGATCTTGCGGTGACTCTCGATATCAACCTTTACAACAACTCCGAGAACCTGTCCGTGATAGTGCGCGCTATGCGCTTTTCGGGCATGGACGAGGATGATATAATTTCTTCAAAAGAATTATTTGAGCGTTTCTGCCGCGGCGACAGGCTCACCCCCGCTGAGGCTGACAAGCTGCTGCCCGGCAGAGAAGAATTCGCCGTCGTATACCGTTATGTCAAGGCGAACGGCGGCTACAAGCATTCCTTCGACACGCTGCTCTACCGCCTGCGTTCCGACGTGGGCTACGGCAAGCTGAGGGTGATCCTCGAGGCGATGAACGAGCTCGGGCTCATCAGGATATTCGAGGGGATGTACGACTTTGAGATAAAGATGTGCGAGGTCGGGGGAAAGGTAGACCTCAACACATCTGTGATAATACAAAAGCTGAGGGAGGTACGCGGATGAATACTGTAGTTCATTATCAGGACTTCGACGAGCTGATGTCTCTGCTGGA
>ONPE01000144.1 GCA_900319615.1 uncultured Eubacteriales bacterium | reverse complement strand
TCAGCCCGAGGCGTACATCCCTCAGAGCGACACATATATCGAAAAAGACTCGGCGATCAACGACGAGATCGACAAGCTGCGTCACAGCGCGACCCTCGCCTTGTCCGAGAGGCGCGACGTCATCATCGTCGCTTCGGTGTCCTGCATCTACTCGCTGGGCGACCCGATCGACTACCGCAACATGGTGATCTCGCTTCGCCCCGGTATGGAGAAGAACCGCGACGACCTCATCCGCAAGCTGATCGAGCTGCAGTTTGAGCGCAACGACATCAACTTCGTGCGCGACAAGTTCCGCGTGCGCGGCGATATCGTCGAGATCTTCCCGGCGTCGTCGTCCGACCGCGTTATCCGCGTCGAGTTCTTCGGCGACGAGATCGACAGGATCACCGAGATCAACCCCATTACGGGCGAGCTGATCGCCACCCTGCGTCATGCGGCGATATACCCCGCGTCGCACTACATCGTCGACAGCGGCAAGATGGAGCGAGCCATCGCGGAGCTCGAGCGCGAGCTGCAGGAGAGACTGCAATATTTCCGCGAGAATAACAAGCTGCTCGAGGCTCAGCGCATAGAGCAGCGCACCCACTATGATATAGAGATGCTGCAGGAGATCGGCATGTGCCCCGGCATAGAGAACTACTCCCGCGTTTTGTCCGGACGGGCTCCGGGCTCGGCGCCGTTCACCCTGCTCGATTACTTCCCGAAGGACTTTTTGCTGTTCGTCGACGAGAGCCATGTCACTCTGCCGCAGGTTCGCGGTATGTACGGCGGCGACCGCGCGCGCAAGAAGAGCCTGATAGACTACGGCTTCCGTCTGCCGTCGGCATACGATAACCGTCCGCTGAACTTCGACGAATTCTATGAACGGCTGAATCAGGCGGTGTTCGTCAGCGCGACTCCCGGCGATCTGGAGCTCGAAAAGAGCGCCGTGATAGCGGAGCAGATCATCCGACCCACCGGACTCCTCGACCCCGAGATATCCGTGCGGCCGACCGAGGGTCAGATGGACGATCTGATCTCGGAGATCAATATGCGCACCGAGAAGGAACAGCGCGTGCTGGTGACCACCCTCACCAAGAAGATGGCAGAGGATCTCACGCGCTACCTCGAGAGCATGGATATCCGCGTGCGCTATATGCACCACGATATAGATACGGTCAAGCGCATGGAGATCGTGCGCGATCTGCGCCTCGGCAAGTTCGACGTCCTCATCGGCATCAATCTGCTGCGTGAGGGCTTGGATATCCCCGAGGTAAGCCTTGTTGCTATCCTCGACGCGGACAAAGAGGGCTTTTTGCGTTCGGAGCGCTCGCTGATACAGACGGTAGGCAGAGCCGCGCGAAACGCCGAGGGCACCGTTATCATGTACGCCGACAGCGTGACCGACTCGATGAAAAGAACCATCGTCGAGACCAACCGCCGCCGCGCTATACAGCAGAAGTATAACGAGGATCACGGCATCACGCCGCAAACCATCGTCAAGAAGGTCAACGATATCATCGAGATATCCACCCACACCGATGAAGAGATGGAGACGGTCGGCAGGCTCTCGCGCGAGGAGCGCTACGAGATGATAAAGCAGCTTACAAAAGAGATGCAGGCGGCGTCTAAGCTGCTCGAGTTCGAGCACGCGGCGTACCTGCGCGATCAGATAAAGAAGCTGAAAGGGTTGAAATAAAGAGGCTTCCCCTTGAGGGGAAGCTGTCAGGCTTTGCCTGACTGATGAGGTGTTTGATGTTCATCCGGTATAGAGAATAAAAAGAGGATCACTGAAGAGCATTTCTAAACACCTCATCCGTCTCGGCTTTGCCGAGCCACCTTTTCCTTGCAGGAACGGCAACCCTTTTTGGGCTTCTCCCATTTCCCCTAATAGGGGAATTTCCTCAATGGGAAGGCAAAAACCAGAAACCAATATTCTTTAGGAGAATAAAAATGGCAAAAGCAAAGAGTAAAGTTCAATACAGCAACGACGATATCAAAGTGCTCAAGGGCGCCGATCAGGTGCGAAAGCGCCCTGCGGTCATCTTCGGCTCCGACGGTATCGAGGGCTGTCAGCACAGCGTATTTGAGATTATCTCCAACTCGATCGACGAGGCGAGGGAGGGCTACGGCAAAGAGATCGTCCTCACCGTCTACAACGACGGCTCCATCGAGGTCGAGGATCACGGCAGAGGCATCCCCGTCGAGTTCAACAAAAACGAGGATAAATATAACTGGGAGCTGCTGTTCTGCACGCTCTATGCAGGCGGCAAGTACGATAACGACAGCGGCGGCAACTACGAGTTTTCCTTAGGCTTGAACGGCCTCGGACTCTGCGCCACCCAGTACGCCTCCGAGTACATGGACGCCGAGATCAAGCGCGACCATAAGAAATACACCCTGCATTTTGAGAAGGGCGAGAACGTCGGCGGCCTGCAGTCGACCGACTACAGCGGCAGAGACACCGGCTCCAAGATCCGCTGGAAGCCCGACCTCGAGGTTTTTACCGACATAGATATGCAGCCGGAGTTTTTTACCGAGATGATCCGCCGTCAGGCTATCGTCAACCCCGGGGTCAAGTTCATCTTCCGCAAGCAGGCGGGGCGCTCCTTTGACGTACAGGAGTTTTACTATGAGAACGGTATCTCCGACCACGTGCAGGAGATCGTCGGCGACAGCGGCATCACCTCTGTCCAGAGCTGGAGCGGCGAGCGTATGTGCCGCGACCGCGACGACAAGGACGAGTACAAGTGCAAGATCAACGTCGCCCTCGCCTTCTCGAACAAGACCCCTCTCACCGAGTACTACCACAACTCCTCGTGGCTGGAGCACGGCGGCTCGCCCGACAAGGCCGTCCGCAACGCCTTTGTCTACCAGATCGACAACTACCTGAAAAATCAGGGCAAATATAATAAGAACGAGAGCAAGATAAAGTTCGACGACGTCGCCGACTGCCTTGTGATAGTCATATCGTCGTTCTCGTCCGTCACCTCTTACGCGAACCAGACTAAGCTCGCCATCACCAACAAGGGCATACAGGACGCGATGACCGACTTCCTGCGCCATCAGCTCGAGGTCTACTTCATCGAGAATCCCCTCGACGCCGAGAAGATCGCGAATCAGGTGCTGGTCAACAAGCGCTCGCGCGAGTCGGCTGAGAAGACCCGCCAGACCATCAAGAAGAACCTGACCGCGAATATCGACATCACCAGCAAGATCGCGAAGTTCACCGACTGCCGCTCCAAGGATGTCAGCGAACGCGAGCTCTTCATCGTAGAGGGCGACTCGGCTAAGGGCGCCTGCGTTCAGGCGCGAGACCCCGATTTCCAGGCTGTCATGCCGATCAGGGGCAAGATACTCAACTGCCTTAAGGTCGACTACGACCGCATCTTCAAGAGCGAGATCATCACCGACCTTATCAAGATACTCGGCTGCGGCGTGCAGCTCGACGGCGTGAAGACCAAGTCGAAGAAGAAGGATATCAACGCCTTCAACATCGACAACCTCCGCTGGAACAAGGTCATCATCTGCACCGACGCCGACGTCGACGGCTTCCATATCCGCACGATGCTCCTGACGATGATCTACCGCCTCACGCCAGACCTCATCAACGAGGGCAAGGTATATATCGCAGAATCTCCGCTTTATGAGATCAACACCAAGGACAAGGTCTACTTCGCCTATACCGAGGCTGAGAAGGAGAAATATCTCGAAGAGATAGGGAAGAACAAGTTCACCATCCAGCGCTCGAAGGGTCTCGGCGAGAACGAGCCCGACATGATGAGCCTGACCACGATGAATCCGGCTACGCGCCGTCTGATAAAGGTCATGCCCGACGACGTCGAGCGCACGGCGTACATCTTCGACGTCCTCTTAGGCGACAACCTGCAGGGTCGAAAGGACTACATCGTCGAGTACGGCGCGAATTACACCGATAATTTGGATGTATCATAACTATTAAACTGTCATTGCGAAGCCCCAAAGGGGCTGTGGCAATCCCACAAACAGAGCACGAAACGTTTGATAACCACTTTGTGGGATTCCCACGGGGCTAAAGCCCCTCGGAATGACAATGTATACGGAAAAACCAATTCCCCAAAGGATTAAACTATGGCTAAGAAAAAACAAACAAAACAATCTGATATAAAGCCCATCTCAAACGGCGTTATAGCCGGGGCGGGCGATATAGTGGAACAGCGCATCGCCAATACAATCGAAGAGAACTTCATGCCCTATGCGATGAGCGTCATCATGTCGCGAGCCATCCCCGAGATAGACGGCT
>ONPE01000031.1 GCA_900319615.1 uncultured Eubacteriales bacterium | reverse complement strand
ATTCTTCTTTCAGGCGGTTCTTGTTCTCGTACATATTATGATCTGCACGCTCGAAAACCGCGGCGACATTTGCGTCGTTATCGTATCTTGCCATACCGCAGGCTATAACGATGCCGTCGTTCTGCATGGCTTTCGCGTTGTGATCGTCCACCTTCGCGATCAGCTCTTCCACACGATCATAATCGCGCCCCTGAGCTATGATAGCGAATTCGTCGCCGCCGATACGGAACACGGGGCTCCTCTTGAAGATATCACAGATGATCTTGCACGATTCACACAGGTAGTTGTCGCCTGCGCGGTGACCCAAGCTGTCGTTGACAGTTTTAAGGTTGTTGACGTCAAATACAACGACCGCGAACGGCTCCTGATTGTGCTTTTCGATATGACTGTTCAAGGACGCTTCCATAACAGCGTAAGCGTGCTTGTTCTTGACACCTGTGAGGAAATCTATATTCGCTTCGCTCTGTGCTTTTGCGAGACGTCTTGTGTATTCCTGCTCCTGACGAACCTGCGCGTCGATATCGTTGAGACCGACAATCAGGCGCGAGCCTTCGTTCTCCTCCACCATCGCCGCTTTGAGCTGGAAGTGGACATATCTGTCCCCCATCAGGATACGGTAACCGACGGTAAAGATACCGCTGCGCTCGATCTCCGCCATCACATTCTCCGGTGTAATCAGCGAGAGGACGCGATCGACGTCTTTCGGATGGCCGTAGACCTGTACCGCGTTGCGGAGCGTCGCAAAGAAGTCTGCGCCCTCCTTAGCCTGCGCAAAGCTCTCTTCGTAATGATCGGTCGAGCTGAACTCGCGGTAGCTGCCGGTCTCGGGGTCGACGACGTAGACGACGACAAAGTTGCCGGTGAGAGCGTGGAGACGCGCGTAGATGATACGCTCCTCCCTGATCCTCTCCTCAGACTCGCGGTTCTTGATCATCTCGTCTATATCCGACACAGCCAAGACGAGAAGTCGCTTATCGTCTTCAAATCTTGAAATATACATCCGAGCGTAGAACGTCCTGCCGTTCTTTATCCTGCGATATATAAGTTCATATTCTTTTGATTTGTCCATCTCGTTTTTGAGGAATTCAGGATCCATCGTTTTGACAAACTTTTCCTGATCCTCGGGATGGACGAACAGCTTCACATCTCTCTGACAGCCCTCAAAGAAATCCACGCCGCGGCGAGCCTCGGTTAGGATACCGAGAGTGCTGTCCGTCTGGAACTCTATAAACTCATCCGTTTCTGTATTGACGTAGTACAGATCCTCATATTCTCTCGCCAAAGCCTGAGCGATGTGCGTATAGACGATCTCGGACTCGTTTGTGGTGGGCTCTTTTGAAAACAGCCTGTTGACGCCGAACAGGATCTTTTCTCCGTCGTCCTCCCGAAGCATAGTCGCGCGCAGGCTGACAGGCATATATCTGCCCTCGATAAGCAGGCGGTAATTGTGGACGAACATGCCGTGCTGCCTGATCGCACGCAGGACGTTATCCTTGGTGAGGATATACAGAAGCCTCTCTCTGTCCTCCGGGTAGATGACCTTCTCGCCGTCTGTTTTCACCTGATCGAAGAAGGCGTCGCCCTCCTCCGTCAAACCGAGCTTCGAGTATTCCATCGAAGAGCTGTACTTATAGAAGTGCTCCGTGGCGGGATCGACGATATACAGGGCGATATAGTTACCTGCCAAGGCTGCGATCCTGCCGAGCGAGACTCGCTCCTGACGCAGCTTTTTCTCCTCTTCCTGCTGCTTCATCTGCGTGTCGATGATACTGACGCCGAGGATGAGGCGGTTGCCGCCCTGCATCCTGTTGATCTTCATATTGACATACATCGGCGTACCCGTATCTATCAGACGGTAGGTCGTCGTGAAAAAGCCATGCTCGTCGATCTCTTTGAGCACGTTTTCTTTAGAGAACCATTTAAGGAAGGGTTCTCTGTCCTCCTCGTAGATGCGGGTCATCGTGTCGCGCTTCGCAGACTCAAAGAAGCCCCTGCCGTGCCGCTGTACCGCTATATCTTCACCGCCTACCTGCGAGATGTACTCGATGTAAGTGTCGGTATCAAGGTCGATAACATAAATATTGTAGTAGTCGGCAGCAAGAGATTTCGCTATATCCGCGTACAGGGTCTTTTCATCCGGCTCCGAGACGGAGAGCACGGCGATCGCGACCGCCGCATTACCCGTAACGGGGTTGACGTCTACACGCCTGACAAAAGCACGGATAACCGAGCCGTCGGGCATCCTGTCATCAAAGAACAGACGATTCCCGGACTCGCTGCACTCTTTCACCACCGAAATAACGGCTGAACCGAAACTGCCGGGCAGCTGCTCGAGCGCCTCGCCGCCGTTCGTGATATCTACGTTGAAGTAACGTTTTGCAAACTCCCGATAGGCACGGTTGCTGCGCATATACATCGGCACATCTTTGCCGACTTCGATAACGGAGATAGGGATGGCTCCGAAATTGCTTTGGAGCGTATTCTCGCCTTCGCCTGCGATAACACCGATGCCGAACAGATTGACCCTGCTGACGTTCTCATAATAACCCGACTCTTTCGGATTCTCATACTCTATCAGCAGATTTTCGTCGTGCATCTTCCGGACGGTATCAAGCGGCAGCGGCTTGCTGTAGTAATATCCCTGCAGCTTTGAACAGCCGATCTCCTGCAGGAACCTGACCTGCGATTCCATCTCTACGCCCTCGCAGACAGTGTCTACGTTAAGGGACGTCACCATCCGCATAAGCTCTGTCAGGATGATCTTTCCCTCTTCTCCCGTTTCGAGCTTACGCAGAAAGCTCATATCAAATTTTATAACGTCGAATTTTATATTCTGCAAGACCTCGACGGAGGAGTAACCGCTGCCGAAGTCGTCCATCCATACCGAAAACCCGAGCTCGCGGAAGCGCTCGACCTGCTTCTTCATGAATTCGAGATCTCTGCCGATAACGCTCTCGGTTATCTCGATCGTGATCATATCCCTGCCGATACCCGAAGCGTCCACGCGTTTACGAATCTCCTCAACGATATCGCAGGCGTCGAAGTCGGCGCGCGAGATGTTTATGGAATGAGGGACGTCGAGGAAGCCTTCTTCCGAATACAGCTTGATAGCCTCAATGACTCTGTCGAGCATATACAGATCCAGCTTATAGATCAGACCCGATTCCTCCAGCACGGGGATAAAGATCGCGGGAGAGAGCAGACCCTTCTCGGGGTCGTTCCATCTTGCCAGCGCTTCAACATCGCAAACCCTCTCGTTGACGGCGCGGACTATCGGCTGGAGATAGACATCTATCCACCTCTCACGGAGAGCGGTATTAAAGTTCTCGATAATGTATTGCTTGAGGAAGGCTTCTTCCCGAAGCTCGGTATCATAATAGCAATACACGGAGGTATATGAGCCGTTTAATGAAGTACACGCGAGCTTTGCCCTGTCGCAAGCCGCGCTCGCAGGGACGTCCTCGATACGGTAAGGATAGATACCGACATGGACGGGGGGCGTTTTGCCTCCGCAGGTCTCGCTGAACTTCTCAAAAATGCCCTTCAGCCTCTCCTCTATCCCCTCATCCTCGGTCAGGACGGCGAAATGATCCGCGCCTATGCGGCAGCTGCACTCATGACCGAACGTCTGGGACAGCATTCTTGCAAAGGTTTGCAGTATGCTGTCACCCTCGGCAAAGCCGTGCCTTGCGTTGAAGAACTTCATCCCGTTGAAGTCGACATACAGCAGGATAGGCATACCGCCCTGCTGCTGGATGCGCTCCTTTTCGACCTCTGCCTGCTCAAAGAAGTATGTCATGTTCGGTAAACCGGTCAAGGAATCATATGACCTGGTTTTCTCCATGCTCGCCATATGCAGCGCGTTGTTCATGGCGCGCTGCAGCTCAGACTCGGCAGCCTGAGGTTCTTCGGTATAGGCTCCCTCGTCCGCATACCATATGTGAGCCAGACGCACGCCGTCCTCAGTATACACATGACGACCCCATGCGTGAACGATCCTGTATCCGGCGCTGTCTTTCATAGCTGTACGGTAGATGACCTCATACTTGCCGTCCTCGGTCGCGAAGCGGAACGCAGCGTCCTCTATCCTTGCCATATCGTCCGGATGCGTATCCTTGTACATATTGTGATCCATGTCATGATATGCCTGCGCTTTGTCATCATACCCGAAAAGCTCGCAGAAGCCGTCGGAGAGCGCGATGGTCACGATCCTTTTATTTATAAACTGATATATGGCAAACGGCACCTGCATACTTTCGTAAGTGGCCTGCAATTGTTCATCAAAGTGATATCTCTTCATAAGATCACCGTTTTCCTTGTTGGAGTAAAATGCTGTTCGGGAAATCTCTTTATCATAATGATCCGATCATTACGGTCAAAAACGCTTGCGGATGTACAAAATCATCACTCATCCTTTTTCACATAGGTAAGCTCAACGTCGTAACCGAGCTTATCCATAATGCCGAGAAAGGTCTTATTGATGATCTGTTCCTTGCTGTTGACTATCCTGCTGATATACCCGGGAGTCGTCCCGAGTTCATCGGCGATCTTCGCCTGCGTTATCGACTCTTCTATACATCTTGTCTTGACGTCAAGTTCTATATTATTGAGCAACATCAGCCTTATCCCCCTCGATAATTACTTGAGTTATAAGTGAATATATTATAGCAGATTATTCTTGAAAAAGTCAATCCCTCAAACGCAAAAAATACGCATAAAATCTAAAAAAACAGCGCCCCCGAAGGAGCGCCTGAGGCATTTGCCGGATCGCCGTGTTCACAGCCTTATTTTTATCTCAAGACCGGAGCTGTCGTGCTTTATTCGCCCATGTCGAATCCATAGGCGCGCCGATCATGCCTCCCGATATCGCCGTGCAGCTATATTGCCTCACGGACGACCGTTTCACTTCATCGAAAAGGATGACAGGATCAAGTCGATCGCGGTATCCATCTTTTGAGGATCGGAGAATCTGTGATCCGCTCCGTCGACGGGATAAAAGGCTATACCGTTATCTGCGGCGAATTTTTCTGCAGCGTCAAACGGTACGATCTCATCCTTTGTGCCGTGGATGATGATCGTATCATCCCCTATCGACTTATAGTCCGATACAGTGATATCGTTCTCCTTAAGCTCAGCAAGAAAATCCTTTGTTATCTTGACTTTTCTGTCAAAGCCGATGAGAACGGGCTTATTCTTTTTTATGGCAGCCAGGTCATCGTCGGACATGATCCTGCCGGTCAGGACGTCATACATATCGACCGCCGGACAGCGCAGCGCGAGCTTGATGAAAGGATCACCGCTCTCGGCTATGTATTTCAGGAACAGATAGCCGCCGAAGCTCGTCGCACAGCCGTACAGCTTATCTGTGCAAAACCTCGTCTTCACATAACCGATCACGTTATCGAGATACTTCATGCAGTCCGCCAGCCTCAGCTTGTTGCTCGCGTCGTCGCCGTGGCACGGCCAGTCGAACACTATCAGCGCGACATCCCTGTGACGCTTTTGTATCCTTGCAGCCAGCTTCTGAGCAGCGCGGTTGTCTTTATGGCCGCTGAATCCGTGACCGAATATGACAACTGCTTTGATATCCTTCATATCCGTACAGTACAGCTTGCTGCGTATGCTGACGCCGTTCTGATTGATGCTGATATACTTTTCCATAGGTAAGGCGCTCCTCGGTTAATGTTTTCTCATCTATTCGCTTAAACAGTATGCGTTTGATGCCGTTACAGCAGGTTCTCTCCCTCGCCCATCACGGGGATCTCCACAGCCGTGGCGTCTTCCAAATGAAACGTCATCAGCTTATGTCCGGTTTGCTCGTTATAGATAGCCTCAAGATGAGAAGCCGCTATCATTTGCTCGGCATATTTACCATCCGTTTCAAACACGGCCCTGCCGGTATAACGCAGCCAATGTCCGTCGGGCTTACAGGCGACGATCTCGACCAGAGGATTTACGGTCATCTGTCTGTAAACGTTTTTGAAGTCGCCGACTCCGAAAATCAACTTGCCGTCTTCTTCGAGAAAAGCGCCCAGCGGACGCAGCTTAGGCTGATCTCCGTCGACAGTAGCCATAAAGAAAACCCCTGCTTCTGCTAAAAAATCTTTTACTTTACTCATAATACTATCTCCTTTTGTATCGATTCTTTATTAATGTAATCATAACAAAATGATCTACGATTGTCTATACTTTTATCTATAAATCAAATTTTCTTGTGCGACTTAAAGGCTGTTGTGTTAGCGGCGCCTTAAGGCGCATTGCGGTCCGACACTTGCGATTATACAAGAATTATCCCCCAAAAAACGTACATTTTGTATTAATAACCTAAGTGTGTGAATTTTTATCCGTTGGTACAATTGCTTTGAATCAGTTAAATGAATAAATAAGCGCAAAACATACACCGTGGTTATATGTGAATAATCTTCTCAGCCTTTCATACAGATCGTATTATTATGCGGTTTGACGGATCACTAAACGGCGTATGAAATCAGATGATCATATAAAAGATAAAATAATTTATAATTTCGCCAATTGGTGATGACTTTTGGTTTCTGATTTGTTACAATCAAAGCATAAATAATCAGAAAATGGATGTACTGTATGGAATTTACGTTTATAGAATTTCTGAGATATGATTATCCGTCGATCCTGCTGGTTCTGGGGTTGGTCGTGCTGATGCTGACCAACAGGAAGAACAAGCTGCCGGCGGTGTTTACGCTATGGATCATGACGGCGATAATGATACTCTCGCTGTTCGTGGAATTTGTCTGCAAATGGTCGGAGAACGACCCCTCTCTCGCGGATATCCGCTATTGGACGACGATCACCAAATACCTCATCTCGCCGACGATACTTATGATGCAGATCATGGTGCTGATAAAGAACAAGGTGCTGAGGTGGCTGCTCGTGATCCCGAACCTGATCAGCGCCCTCGCCGTGACGGTGGGGCCGTATATCACCGGGCTGCCTGTGCTGACTTTCAGCAAAGAGTACTATTTTGTTGAAGGTCCGCTCAGAGCCTTTCCGTTTTGCGTGGCGATGTTCTACCTCTTCGTGCTGGTCATCGCCTCTCTTATGTTTTTCTACGACGTCACGTCGGGCTACAACTCTATCATCATGTATCTGGCGATATCGACGGTCATCTCTTGTATACTGGAATATTTCGGTATCGTCAGCGGAATCGTAAAGTATGTTCAAATCATAGATATCTACCTGTACTATTTCTTCCTCAACTTTGTATATCAGTCGAGGATACTCGAGGACAGCCTGAAAAAGGAGCTTGCGCTGACGCAAAAGGAGCTCGAGCTCTCGAACACCAACGTAAGGCTCCTGCAAAACCAGATATCGCCGCACTTCATCTACAACGCGCTGTTTATCATCAAGGCGCTGATATGGACGGATCAGAAGCAAGCGTCCGACGCGGTGGACGACTTCTCGCTTTATATCAGGCGCAACATCCAGGCGATGCGCTCGAGCGAGCTGATCCGATTCAGCGAGGAGCTGGAGCACATCAGGGCGTTTTTGAACATCGAGAATGTGGATGACGAAACGGGACTGAAGGTCAAGTATTTCACAGACGAGGTCGACTTCCTCCTCCCTCCCCTGACGGTGGAGCCTCTGGTCGAGAACGCGCTTATCCACGGTATCGGCACGCTTGAGAGCGGCGGCGTTATCTCGATATCTTCAAAGAAAGCCGACAACGGCTACATGATATGCGTCGAGGACAACGGCGTAGGCTTTGACGTTGAGAACACAGATTTCGGCGTCGGTCTGGAGAACGCCAAAACGCGCCTCGAGCTGCAGTGCGGCGGCAAGCTGGAGATCACCAGCCGACCCGGCTGCACAAGGGCGACGGTGTTCGTCCCCGAGCAAAAGAACAACGCAGAAACCGAGGAATAATAAATGAACATAATCATCTTAGATAATCATAAGCTGATCATAACAGAGATCAGGCGGCAGGTGCTCTCTGTCATGCCGGACGCGCGATGCGTCTGCTTTACGAAGCAGCGCGAGGCTATCGAATACCTGCGTGAGAACCCGGTCGACGTCGCCCTGCTCGATGTGGATATGCCCGGGCTGAACGGTATCGAGGTCGCGGAGCTTATGTGTCAGATAAACCCGCGACTGAACGTCATCTTTGTAACGGGCTATCCGGAGTACGCGCTGCAGGCGTTCACCGTGCCCGTAAGCGATTTCATCGTGAAGCCTGTTTCGGAGGAGGCGCTGATGGCGTCCTTCGGCAAGCTGAGGTTTCCGCTCGAGAAAAGCATCGACGCCTATCGCTACGACGACGTAAAGGACGCTAAAGCGCTGGGCACGAGGCTCAAAAGCATACGAAAAGAGCGCGGCTTATCAGTAAAGGAGCTCGCCGACAGGATAGACGTATCGTTCCAGACTATATACCGCTGGGAAAACGGCGAAAGGATCCCCGACGGCTTCAACATGGGCAAGCTGATGAATGTGCTCGGGGTGAGGATGAAAGACGTCATATCCGATATAGATATCCAAACGGGAGGTGACCGTGCTTGATATATGAAGTTGAGTTATTTTGCAACAGCTTGCTGTGCCTCGGGGCATTGACGGGCTTTGTGTATTCACTGGTCAAGTTTTTCAGACCTAAGAAGGCTATGTACAAAAAGATGGTGGGCTGTGCGCTGGGCTGCCTGTTCATCGAGCGCCTGTACGAGATCGTGCAGTATGTGGTAGTCGGTGATCTCCCCCAGCTCTTCCAGATCGGCACCTTCGGCAACATCGGGTGCTTCATGTTCCTTTTTTCGGCGAACTTCGGCGCGATAGATTCGCTGATCGACGACAGATCAGACGAGCTCAAAAAGTACAGGCTCGCTGCTTTGGCGGCTCCGGCGGTTGCGCTGATCGCGGCTGCAGCCATCCTCTTCTCCCCCTCTTATCCCGGGAGGAAGATCGCCTGTGCGGTCGAGGTGCTGTTTGCCGGCGCTTCGTCCTATTACAGCCTCAAGCACCTTATCATACCCAAAGAATATTCTGACTTTTTGTCCGGCATGAGGGCGTTCCACATCACATCTCTCGTACTGGCTGCAGCCGTTGCGCTCGAAGACATCATCTGGTGTTATCAGGTGCGCGTGCAGGCTGCATGGTACATCCCGTACGCCGTACTGCTGTTCGCGATGCTCGCGCTGGCGCCGGCGTTGGAAAGGGGGACAAAACAGTGGAGAACGTAAGCTACATCGTTTTTATTTGTTTTGCGCTCCCCTTTGTGCTGGGCATACCGATCGTCCGCAGGCAGACCCGACAGGTGCTTTTGTTCACGTTTATCGGGATGTGCTGCTGCCTGTTCATATCCGAGATCAACGGGCTGCTCAACCGCGTCATAGATCAGGATATATACTATATGACGACCAACATCACGCCCATGACCGAGGAGCTGATAAAGGCTCTCCCGATATTGATATTCGCCCTGTTCATCTCGTCTGAGCGGCAGGAGCTGCTGACCATAGCCTTTATGACCGGCTTGGGCTTCGCCCTGATGGAGAACTCGACGATACTTGTCGAGACCATCGTGATGAAGGGCTCGGTCGACATCCTGTGGGCGCTTATCCGCACGCTGGGCGCGGGGCTTTTGCACAGCCTGTGCACCACCGCGGTGGGCGTGGGAATTTCGTTTATACGTGATCAGAAGAAGATCTTCCTGTGCGGATCGTTCGCGCTGCTGTCATGGGCGATCGTATATCACTCGGTATACAACAGCCTGATCCAGTCCGACTACAAGTATCTCGGCGCTGCTTTGCCGATGCTGACCTATCTGATCGTGATCGCGGTTCTGCTGATAGTATACAGAAAGAAATTAAAAATCAGAGATAAGGAGAATACACAATGAAGCCTGCAAGATACCTCAAGGCGATCATTGCGCTGATACTAACGATAACACCTGGGTCGACCGATTCGCCGAAAAAGACTATGATAATATGCTGGAAGAATTGGAAGATAGCCGACCGGACCTGAACACGATATCAAAGCAAACACAGTACCTCGACGCCGAGTACGGAGATATCGTCGGTGGCCTTGCCGAGTCTGTGGCAGCTCTGCGGCTGGAGCTGCTCGACTTTGAAGCGACAGGTATAGTCGTTGGCGAGTCGATCGACTACGACAAGCTCGAGGATAACTTGGAAAAGGAAGAAGCGGACAACGAGGAGCAGCAGGCGGAGGTCGTGACCGACGAGATCAAGCTGCTGCAAATGTGCATGATCTATGATGCTCTGAAAAACTACGAGGGCGGTTATTTCGCAAAGGGCGATCTTCTCGATATCTGCTCCGCTACGCGTTCATGGATTTCGACTCATGGAAAGATGATATAAAGAAAAACACAAAGCTCGACGAGCTCGAAAACGACTCGGTTTACAAGGGCATCAACCGCGAAATGTTCTCGACCGACGGTTCGATCGCCTATACCGGAGCGGCGACCAGAGCGGATAATATATCTCAGGATTCTGAGGACGAAATAGATGACGCAACCGCTATTAAATGGCTGCTGTGGGGCTCGACCGCCTTCTGCGGGATCATCTTCGGCATCGCAAAAATAGGAGAAAGACTGGCAACCCAAGAATTTCTGTCGTATGTAAATCTGGGCAGTTTGTCCGAGAACAAGGTGCGAGAGGTCATGTATCGCGGCGTCAGTGTATACGATATATACGCTCATTCAAAAAGATGAAGTCGAGCTCAAGCCCATCCCGAAGTATTTTGTCGATAACAAAACGACCGAAAACGGAGAATCCTATCAGCTGAACTATCAGGCGGTGGAGTGCAACCGTGAGGATTATAACGGCAACGTGCATCAAACGGGCAGCAGCGCCGACCTCAACGCCGACGAGGGCAGGCAGTGGTTGGCGATATATGTATCAAAAAACTCTATGGCGGGCAACCCCGTTTTGCCCGAATTCGATTTAGCTGAGAACATCTCTGCTCCGGCAGGTATGAGCGGCTCCGTGCATTTGCTCGGTGAAAAGGGAGCCGTAAACCTCTCGGACAAGGAAACGATGAATTACTCCAAAATGTATTCTGCCTACAGATCGCTCAAGGATAAGATCACCGGAGATATCAAGTCTTACCTGTTCTTCAAGCTCAGCGATTTGCCGAAAACCTACGACGAGTCGGCGGGCAACATGACCGCTACCGCTATGAGCGACGGTATGAGCGCAGCCATCGGCTTTGGATGTCTGGTTCTCGGCGGCGTCCTCGGATCGGTGATCACCGTCATCGTGAAGAGGAAGAAGGAAAATAAGGTGTAAACAGCCTTCTTTTATAAACAAAACCATCGTATAACTATTAAAAAAGAAAAGGTGATCGCGTTATGAAATTTTTGAAATTTGCAAAAACCCTCACAGCACTCGTTCTTACACTTACTGTCATCATGCTGCTCCCGCTTCAAACGGTATCGGCGGCCGATAACAACGGCAAGTACGTCTCAGAGGTCTACGTCGCCTACGGCAAAGACGCCGACGAGGCGAGGAAAACGCTCCGGAACAAGGGCTTCACCCCTGTCGAGAGCAACCTCAACGACGGCGGCAATACCTACGCCATGATGGGCTACAAGACCACCAACAATATCCGCGAATCCATCACCGACCTCGCCGTGATGAATATGAACGGCGATTACAGCGTAGAGGATTACAAAAGCCTGCTGAAAAAGAAAAAGGCAGAGATCGCGGAATCCATCGAAGAGCTGATGGCTGTGGTCAAAGAATACCGCACAAATCTCAAGGCGGGTAAAACCAAGGCTGTATGCGCTCACGACCTGCTGAACAACTACATAGATGACGACACAGGCATGAAGATGGGCGACCTGCTGAACAGCGAGACCTTGCAGGATAAGGTCGGTATCCCGGAAAGCGTCGAGGCGGCGAACCCCGACAAGCTTCCCGACCTGATCACCATCCTCATGCAGGGCAACGCTCAGGTCATCAAGTCGATAGAGGTCTTGCTCTCTATGGCTACCGACACCTCCGACAATACATGGATCGACCGTTTCGCCGGGATGGATTATGACGCCATGCTCGACAAGCTCGGGGAGGAGCGCTCCGACCTCAACACAGAGTCAAAGCGTATGCAGTATCTCGAGAACACCTACGGCTACGAGGCGTCGGTTCTCGGGCTGGCGGCTAACGATCTCCGCAAGGAGCTGAGCGACTATGACGCTATGGAGCTGCATATCGACACCGCTGCCGAGGAGGACGTCAAAAAAGCCTTCGGTGATTATGAAAAAGACCTTGAGGCTGCTGTAGCGTATCAGAGATGGGTCAGTACCGGCACGCTGTATGAGAACTTAAAGGGATATGAGGGCGGCAGGTTCAAGAAGGGCGAGCTGCTCGAGTTCTTCATGAAAGAGCAGGATCCCGAGGATATCGAGATCTTCATGCCCATGGCGGCGGCGCTCTCGGAGGGTCAGCGTTACGGCATGATCTTTATCGACTTTGACGACCTGCTCCGCTTCTCCTTCAACGATGAAGAGAGCTGGAAGAAGGTGTTCGAAGAGTTCGAGACCACCCTCACCGAGGTCGAAGACGTCTCTGTCTATCAGAACATCGACCGCGATCTCTACAAGGACGACGGCTCCGTTGCCCTGACCGGCGCGGCACGGCGCGCGAACAATACCGCCGACGGCACCACAGGCGATAAAGAAAACATAGATAATACCCTCGCCAAGATCACCACGATTAGCTATATGGCGACCGCGACAGTCGCGGCTGTGACAGGCGTCGTCTTATACGGCAAGTACAGCAAGATCAAAGAGGTCGCGTTTCATTATGAAACCAATTCTTATCTGAGTGAAGAATTAAAAAGAATATATGACAAAAAAGCGTATGAAGAGTTCCGGGATCTGATAATAACCAAAAATAAAGGAGATATTGATTACGGTGCGGGAAGTGTTCATTTAGCCAACATAGAAACCGCCCGTATGATGGTCATACTCGGCAGGGTCCTGATCGTCACGACTATGGTGCTCGCCGTTATTTCTACTGTTCTGACTATCATCGAGATGCAAAAGGATGAGGAGCACGAACAGCTCCCGATCCCGAAATATATGGTAGATAACTACACCGACGCCGACGGCGGCAGCTACACGCTGAACTACAAGGCTGTAGAATGTAACCGTGAGGAATACTTCGGCAAGGATTACAAAAAGCAAAAGGGTAATTGCGCCGACCTGTGCGCCGACGAGGGCAAGCAGTGGCTCGTTCTCTATGCCTCAAAGAATTCCAAAGCGGGAGCGCCTATCGCTCCCAACATCAAGGTGCAGGATAAAAACTGGTATCCTGCCGGCTTCTATACCTTCAAAGGCGTGCACATCATCGGCGAGAAGGGCGCGGTCAACATCGGCAGCACAGCGTTCAAGAAGATGTCTAAAACACATTTCCTGATGAACAATTTCGAAGAGGATATGTACATCTATATGTTCTACCTCCTCAGCAGGGACGTCAAGACCTACGACGAGGCGGCAGGCAACATGACCGCTACCGCCATGAGCGGCGATATGATCGCTGTAGTCGGCTTCGGCGGCTTGGTCCTCGGCGGCGCCCTCGGATCGGTGATCACCGCCCTCGTGAAGAGGAAGAAGAAAAACAAGGATTAAATAACCTTCATTTATTAAACAGTCATTGCGAGGGGCGCAGAGATTAAGGTTGAGACCTCCTCGCAAGGAGAATCTGAAATGCGCCCCGTGGCAATCTCAACCTATATAATAGGGTAAGATATCCGGTGGAAACTTTAGTGCTTGCACCGGGAAAGTATAAATTAATAAAGGAATAGGAGATCGCGTTATGAAACTTTTGAGATTTGCAAAAATCATCACGGCGCTCGTTCTAACACTGACTTTCGTCATGCTGCTGCCTCTGCAAACGGTATCGGCTGCCGGGAATAACGGCATATATGTTTCGGAGGTCTATGTCGCTTACGGAAAGGACGCAAGCGAAGCGAAAAATACGCTCACCGGCAAGGGCTTTACCCCCGTAGACGGCAACCTCAACGACGGCGGCAAGACCTACGCCATGATGGGCTACAAGGTCACAAACAACATCCGCGACTCCATCACCGACCTCGCCGTGATGAATATGAACGGCGACTACAGCGTCGAGGATTATAAACATCAGCTCAAAGCCCAGAAGACCGAGATTGCAGAATCCATCGAAGAACTGATGGCTGTGATCAAGGAGTACCGCGCAAACCTGAAGGCAGGCAAGGCAAAGGCTGTCTATGCCCACGATGTGCTTAACAATTACACCGAAGACGACACAGGGATGGCGATGGGCGATCTGTTCAACAGCGAGACCTTACAGGACAGGATCGGTATCCTGGAAAGCGTCGAGGCGGATAACCCCGATAACCTGCCCAACCTTATCACTATCCTGATGCAGGGCAACGCGCAGGTCATCAAGTCGATGGAAGTCATGCTCTCTATGGCTACCGATACCGCCGATAACAGCTGGATCGACCGTTTTGCCGCATCGGATTATGACGCTCTTCTCGACAAGGCTGAGGAGGAGCGTCCCGAGCTCAACACAGAAACCAAGCGCAAGCAATACATCGAGAATCTTTACGGATTTGAAGCCGGACTTCTCGGCGCGGATGTTCTGGAGCTTCGCGGTAAGCTCCTGGATTATGAGCAGACGGGTCTGCATATTGATACAGCGACCCCGGAGAATATCGAAAAGACCTTCGGCAATTCAAAATCCGGCGGCAATGCCGTGTTCCAAAAGCAGGAGTGGCTAAAGATCGGCGAGATCTATGAGAACCTGAAAAACTACGAGGGCGGAAGATTCGCAAAGGGCGAACTGCTCGCTTTCTTCCTTGCAGAAAACGACCCCGAGGATATCGAGACCTTCATGCCCATGGCGGCGGCGCTCTCGGAGGGTCAGCGTTACGGTATGGTCTTTGTCAATCTGGAGGAGCTGCTCAGCTATGCGTTCACCGACGATGAAAGCTGGAAAAAGGTATACGATAATTATAAAAACAGCTTAGCTGCTCCCGAGAAGGTGTCGGTATATCAGAATATCGACCGCGGTCTGTATAACGATGACGGCTCCGTTGCTCTGACAGGCGCGGCACAGCGCGCGAACAACACCGCCGACGGTACGACCGGCAGCAAAGACGAACAGATGGATACCCTTACCATGATCACCGCGATAACGTATATTTCGACGGCGGTCGGCGCGGCAGCGGCGCTTTTCTCAAATCATCTTGCAAACAATGCTGTCAATGCGGCCTCATACGATTATTATCTCGATGAGCTTATTCCGTCGCATCTGGATATAATCATGGATGATGAGAAAATGGAACTGTTCAAGAGCGCGATAGCCGACGGTGATTTTACAGTGGAATTCAGCAGATCGGGTGAAACCTTCACGGGAGCCGAACAGCTGGGTCTGTATACAAAGGCGCGATTCATGATCCGGCTCACAAGGATCATATCGTTCATTACGCTGGCGATCGCTGTTGCCTCTGCCGTACTGACGATCATCGACCTGTGCCGCGATAGGAGCGTAGAGCAGCTCCCGATCCCGAAGTATCTCGTAAACAACTATACCGACCCCGACGGCGGCAGCTACGCGCTCAACTACAAGGCGGTCGAATGTAACCGTGAAGAATACTTCGGCAAGGATTACAAAAAGCAAAAGGGAAATTGCGCCGACCTCAACGCCGACGAGGGCAAGCAGTGGCTCGTACTCTACGCCTCCAAAAACTCCAAGGCCGGCAGACCCATCACGCCCTACTTTATCATACAGGACGGCAAATCAGCTCCGGACGGCTATGCAGGAAGTGTCCACCTGATCGGCGAAAAGGGCGCGGTCAACGTGGTCAGCAAGGCGTTCAAGAGTTATTCCACGGTCAGCACATTGTGGCAAACCGTTACGGAAGACTACACCAAGTATATTTTCAACAGGGTCAGCAATAACGTCAAGACCTACGACGAGACGGCGGGCAACATGACCGCTACCACCATGAGCGGCGGCATGGTCGCAGCCATCGGCTTAGGCGGTCTGGTTCTCGGCGGCGCCCTCGGAGCGGTCATCACCGCCCTCATAAAGAGGAAAAAGAAAGAGGCGTAACTCAGGACGCAAGCGTCTTTAGTCATCTCTCGGAAAATCACATCTTACTTTTATTCGAAAAAAGATAAAGGCACACGTGCCCAATCCCACATAGCCTCGCAGTCATTGCGAGGACGCGCGCGTCTTTATTCGCCTTTCAGAAAAGTATATCTAACTGTTAGCCTGAAAAGATAAAGGCACACGTGCCCAATCCCACA
>ONPE01000085.1 GCA_900319615.1 uncultured Eubacteriales bacterium | reverse complement strand
AAGAGCGAGTACTACCATAAGTTAGGCTCGATAAGCGACTACAGCAACCGCTACGAGGTGACCCAAAAGGATCTCGGCATGCCCGACCTCAACAGCGAGCATCAGGATATCCAGGACATGGTAGCCGACATGATAACAAGGCTCAAGGACGCAGGCGTAGACGGCATCCGCTGGGACGCTGCAAAGCATATCGCCCTGCCGTCCGAGGGCTGCGACTTCTGGACTGAGATGGCTGACATCGACATCTTCCAGTACGGCGAGATACTCGGCAAGCCCGCAGGCGACAGCGCCGACTCGGTTAACGACCCCCTCATGAAGGAATATGCCGATCTTATCAGCGTTACCGATACAGAGTACAGCAGCGCTCTGATGAGAAGTCTGATGAACGGCACCACATACAAAACAGCCGGCTACTGGAACAGGAAAGGCATATCCGCCGACAAGCTGATATACTGGGGCGAGAGCCACGACACCTATTCCAACAGCGGCAGCGAAGGCTGGACGAAGAATTTCGACCAGAACGACATCGACAGAGTCTACGCCCTTGTCGGAGCGAGAGCCGGTTCTCAGGCGCTGTACTTCTCCAGACCGTCCGAGAAAAACAAAGAGTCGATCTACTACGCCAAAAAGGGCAGCACTCACTTTATGTCCAACGAGGTCGCGGCGGTCAACCGCTTCCACAACGCGATGAACGGCACAGCCGATAAGTTCTCTTACTCAGGCGGCTGCTATGTCGTATGGCGTGAGGGCGGAGCCGTGATCGTATCCTCCGGCGACGGAGATATCGACGTAGAAGTCAACAACAGCAGCTCGATGGTTCCCGTAGGCACCTATGTCGACGAGGTATCCGGCAGCACGTTCACGGTAACAGACAAGAAGATCAGCGGTCATATAGGCTACACAGGTATCGCGGTCATCTACAGCGAGATATCCACAGGCGAAGAGTATATCGTTGGCGACGCGGACGGCGACGGTGAGGTATCTATCCTCGACGCGACGTGGATTCAGCGAGTACTGATCGGTATTGGTGCACCCGCTGACTTTAATGAGGCTGCTGCCGATGTTGACGGCGACGGAGAGATGACGATTATCGATGCGACCTATATCCAGAGATATCTTGTGGGAATCGATGTGCCTTACGCTATCGGTGAAATAGTTTCCGGCTGATACAGGTATAGAATCATCACATTCTATCATCCGTTGAAATCGGTTGAGATTGCCACGGGGCGCATACCGATCGTCATTCCGAGGAGGAGGGACACGCGTGTCCACGCTCCGACGCGGGAATCTCAACATTAACTGACGCGCCCCTCGCAATGACTAATTTAATCGGTTGAGATTGCCACGGGGCGTATACCGATCGTCATTCTGAGGAGGGACACGCGTGTCCACGCTCCGACGCAGGAATCTCAACCTTAACTGACGCGCCCCTCGCAATGACTTATTAAAAATGATCCTCCGTTTGGATTGAAACCAAGCGGAGGATTTTTATGTGTTATTCAATTCAGTAAGAAAAGCTTCGAACTCCTCCTTACCGAACAGGCAGTTTATCGCAGAGAGCATGGCGTTCACCGTCAGGTATTTCGGCAAGCCGAGAGCGTCGAGCACCCTCATGCGGTTATCGGAGGCGTTATCGGTGCCCGTCAAGCCGTAGTTGAAGAAATCGAGCTTGGTTATCTCCTGCGCATCAGGCTGAGAGGATACAGCGCCGTCGTCGGCTTCGATATGCGCGCCGCTTTTGATTATCGCGGCTCTCAGCGCATCGGGCGATATGCCCTCGACCCCGAGGACGCCCTCCTTCGACGGTTCAGCCTTGCGCCTTTCCTTACCCTCGACCGTAGGTATATAGGCGTGCTTTATCTTATCGGGCGGCACGATACCGCGCAAAAAGTTGCGTATCACGAAGCCTGCGGAATCCACGTCGGTCATCACCAAGATGCCCCGGCGTTCGGCTATGGCGCGGATGAGCTCCTGCTTCTCTTTATCGCTGAAAACGCGAAAGCCGCCGGTCTCGATTACGGGCGTGGATATAAGCGCGCTGAGCTTTATCTTGTCATAGCGCCCCTCGACTATCACGGCCTCGCGGAGCCTTAGCTTCTCAGTCATCGGCGCGATCCTCCGCGATCAGTATCAGCTTGCACACGAGCTTCTCGGTCTCTATGCGCTCGTCAACGGTCTCGGTGACAAGGCGCGTCTGCACGGCGAGCAGCTCGTCTAAGGAGCGCCTAAGGGAGCTTGTAGTCACGCGGCGTATCTGCGACTGCACTTTTCCGAGCACCCATGAGCGACCCTTGTAGTTGAAGTCGTCCCCTATCTGCTTGGTCGATCTGCCGGCTTCGCTGCCTACGCGAACACGGTATGCGTCGAGGTACGCGCCGGAGAGGACGTTGCAGATATACACGCCGCTGATCTGACGGTAGAACAGCACCGAGAGCGCGGCGAGGGCTTTTTCGGTATCGGACGCCATGATAAAGCCGAAGAGATCGTACACGCTCGCTTCATCGGATTTGGCGACAAGCAGGTCGACCATTTCGGGGGTGATCTCGCCGCCGTTGGCGTATGCGGTCAGCTTCTTCATCTCGGCATTCAGGCGGTTGAGATCTTCGCCTGAGTAGCGGATCAGCCTGTGGGCGGTGAGCTCCGTCATCACACAGCCGCCTGCCTTTGCCCACTTGCACATATCGCGCTCGAGGGCGAGGCCGCTGCGGTGACCGAGCTCGATACACACGCCGTTTTTGTCGGCGTAGGTTATCAGCTTCTTGAACTGAGCCTTCGCTGTCTTGGAGGTGCCCTCTAAGGTGGGCATGGCGATAATCATAACGGTGCCCTCGGAAAGATTTTTCACCACGGTCATCAGCGCGTCAAAATCATCCTTCCTCAGCTTGTCGATATCCATATCGTTTATGCGCACGACGTTGCTGCCGCCCATGAAGGGGATCATGCCGGCGCTGACAGATATATCCGATATATCGCTGTCGTTGTCAAAAACATGGTAATTGAACTCGCCCGGCTCGCCGCCGGTGACCTTTTTCTCTATCAGCTCTGCACAGCGCTTCACGAGCATCTTCTCTTCGCCGAAGCAAAGATAAAGACGGCTGAAATGTCCGCTGTTCAAATGCTTTTTAAGCTCGCTTTCAGTATACATGGCTTACCTCAGATCTATATATACATCACCCTGATATGTCAGGAAAAGGTTGTCGAAACCGTCGCCGAGAGCGTCGGCTGTCTTTTCGGCTTCGTCGGGGAGATCGCTTATCACGAGATCGGCGCCGGAAAGATCATCGGCTCCGTAGATCGCCTCGGATAGCACGACCGTATCCGCGTCCAGCCAAGGCTCGGGCTATCTCAGCCTTTGGAGGGATGATGAGTATCCTCCTGTCGCCTGCTTCGATCAGCGGTACCGCGCGCTTGCCGCTCATCACGACCCTCAGTGTGAGGTCGTCGTCGAGCAGGAACGTGCTGTTATCGGCGAATGAGATAACCCTGCCGCCGACATCCGCATCACTATCATACAGCAAATAGTCGGAAAATGCAAATTCTCCGCTCGAATAATTGCTCAGCTTCTCAGCCTGCCTCTCGTTTTTGCACAGTACAACCTGCGCTCCGCCGTATTTTGAAGATAGGGTATTCAGGACAGAGTAAAATTCGCGGCTTTCGGCGTCCATGCTGACAAGGTACAGCCTGCCGCCGCTGTTGACTCCGGCGCAGATACCTTTGCCGCAGTCGTATACTTCGAGTCGCAGGGTACTCACGCTGATGATCGTATTCGTCACCACCGCCGCCGCAAGCAAAACAGCGGATATTGCGGCAGCCTTTGGCAGGCGCTTGTAGCCGTTGCGCGGTATCAGCACCCAAATGCCGAGCAGGATCGTCAGACACAGCCAGACATAGAACGCAGGAAAATTCACCTTTACATACGCGAACGGAAGCGAGCCGAGCCCTCCGACCACCCACAGCACGTATCTGCACAGCCACAGCAGCGGATATGAGATAATCACCGCGATGAACCTCAGCGGCATTATCAAGAACACCACGCTCATGAACAGCGACAGCACGACGATGCAGTATATCGCGGGGTACAGCAGCACCGAGGATAACAGCGTTACAAGCGAGAACGCCCCGAAGATGAACACTGATGTCGGGAACACAAGTATATTTGCCGCAAGCCCCACCGAGAGTATCATCGCAAAACGGTTGTATATATCGGTGAGTATCAGCCGTGCTGACGGCTTTTGCTCGCTGCCTCGTTTGAAAAATGCGGAGTAATCCGCATGGATGATGTTGTCGAACTCATCGGTGCGGCACAGCTTCTTGGATATCGGGTCAGCCCAGAGGAGTATCGACATCGTGGCGTAAAAAGAGAGAATCAGCCCGACGTCGCCGGCTGCATACGGCGACATCAGCACCGGCAGCAGGAAACCGGCGAAACCGAGGTGATTCAAAGAAAAGGTCTGTCGGTATATCGTGTTGCCGAAGACGAACACCGCCATCATAACGCCGGAGCGCATCACCGACGGCTGAAAGCCCGTCACAGCCATATAGACCGCGATAAACACCATCAGCACAAAGAATCTAAGCCATCTGTTCGCTTTTCGGAGCAGGCGGTACAGCAGCAGACACAAAATCGCGAAGTGCATACCGGATATGACGATGAAGTATGAGGCTCCTGCAAAGCGAAAGCTGTCCCTTATATCGAGATCGAGAGCGTATTTGTCGCCGATGAAAACAGCCTTGCACAGCGAGGCGCAGTCGTGCGGCAGCAGACGGTCGAAGGCTATCCGCAGCTTCTTCCTCAGCCGTACCGCGTGATAATACAGCGTATGGCTCTCAGCCTCCTGCGCGTCGTAAGACAGGGTGTATACGTCCGACATGAGGAAACAGACCTTGGAGATATAGTAGTTGTTCTGCACCTTTTCTACAGGCGCGGAGAAATACAGGGTATCATCCACATCGACGTCGAGCACCCTGCCTGTCTTCAGAAGCAGATCGAAGGTCGCCTCTTCCCCGTCGATCTCGTTCACCCTAAGACGATAGTAATGCATGGAGTACGCCTTGTACGGTTCCTCAATGAGGGTAGCTTCTATCTCGTGCTCCGAGTAGGCGTACTTTTCCGTAACGGGCGTGACGAATATGAACGTGTAGCCGATGTTCACGATACAGGCAAGAGCTGCGGCAAACGCCATAGCCGGTATGAATATCGTGCGCCGCGTCTTCTCTATACACAGCAGCACGATACCGGCTATCAGCCCGACGGCTCCGATTATTGCCGTCGCGGTAACGGACACATAAAAAGCGACTGCAAGCACAGAAAAGTACGTTATACCTGTCTGTGCCAACAATCGCTTCATCTTATTACCTCTGAGTTATCGAAGATTATTGCTCGGGGAATCCGGGGAACGGCTTCTTGGGGAAAACCGGCAGCTTCTCAAGGAAGATGATATCGTCGCGGTCGGCTGCAATGCCCTCTGCGAGGACTGCGACCTTGCCGACGATGATACCGCCCGATTTCTCTACAAGAGCCTCAACAGCGCGCAGGCTCTCACCGGTAGAGATAACGTCGTCAACGATAAGTACGCGCCTGCCCCTCATCTTCTCGACGTCGTCGCTGCCGAGGAACAGCGTCTGCTGATTAAGCGTCGTGATCGAACGCACGTTGACGCTTATCGGGTCGGGCATATAGACCTTGACTCCCTTGCGGGCGATGATATACTCGCCGCAGCCCTGACGCGCCATCTCGTAGCAGAGCGGTATGCCCTTAGCCTCTGCCGAGATAAGGATGTCGTGCTCGGGAGCTAACTTTAACAGCTCGGCGGCAGACTTCACGGTGACCTCTACGTCGCCGAACATGATGAACGCGGCGATATCGAGATTATCGTTTACAGAGCACAGCGGGAGCTCGCGCTCGCAGCCTGCGATGGTCATTTTATATGATTTAGCTCGCGCTCACAGCCTGCGATGGTCATTTTATATGATTTTACCATGAAAACACCTTCTTTATGGTATAAAGGATCCTTCAACCCATACCCAGACTCAGCTTCTTACCGCCGAGGAGATGGAAGTGGATATGCATGACGGTCTGGCCGCCGTCCTCACCGCAGTTGTTTACGACGCGGTAGCCGTTATCAAGGCCGAGTTCCTTGGCTACCTTGGGTACCGTCTCAAAGATATGGGCGATCACAGAGCTGTTCTCTGCCGTTATGGCGTTGGCGCAGCAGATATGCTCCTTGGGGATAAAGAGCACGTGTACGGGCGCCATGGGGTGAAGATCGTGGATAACGATGATCTTATCATCCTCATAAACTTTATTTGACGGGATCTCGCCCGCAGCTATCTTGCAAAAAACACAGTCAGACATATTCTACCTCCGGTAAGGATAATTCGGGGATCTTTCCCTCTGTTGATATTTTATAACTATTGGCCGATTAAGTCAATAAAAATATTATTCTCTGTATCTGCGGCGTGCGCGCCGACGCTCGCGCTCTCTTTTCTTTTTGGCTGCTGACGATCTCGCTACCGAGATGACGATGATCAGCACTATAAGCAGAACTCCGCCGATGATGATCCAGATAAAGTTGTTCTTCAAAAACTCGCCGACTCGGGTGGTGATGTAGCTGAACTTGTCGCGCTCGATATCCTCAGCCGCAGTGAGGTTAACGCTGCCGAGGTCGAGGTCGGAGTAGCTGACACTGACGCTGCCGAGGACGTCGCCCTTCTTCACGGGAGCCTCGACTTCCTCTACAGAGCTGGCTACGGTGTTGAGCAGGCTCTTGTCGTAATCCTTGGGCAAAAGCGCCACGACGTCCTTCTCGGGCACCAGAGCTATTTCCTGACCCTTTGAGGCGTACTTGACGGGGACGGACTTGACCATATCGGTAGTGCCGAAGACCACCTGCTGAGCGATATTCTCGAACACCCAGTCGTAGAGGTTCGCGCTGTCCTTCATGGCGTAGTTTATATCGTCCTCGTAAGAGTAATCCGCGCCCAGAGCGACGCACAGATAGGTGAAGCCGTCCTTGCCTGCGGTGGTGACGAGGCACTTGCCGGCTTCGTCGGTGAAGCCTGTCTTGACACCCTTGACGTTGGGATAGTAATACTCGCCGCGGTGATAGTTTTCGTCAAGCATATAATTCGTGTTATGCAGAGGAGACTCGAAGCCCTCGGGGGTGTAGTAGACCGTAGAGGTGATCTCCATGAACAGCGGCAGGTTCATGGCGTGCTTAACTATCTTCGCCATGTCCAGAGCCGTTGTATAGTGGTTGGGATCATGCAGACCGTGGGGGTTCGCAAAATGAGTATCCGCGCAGCCGAGCTCGGCAGCCTTGGCGTTCATCATATCGACAAAGCTGCTTATATCTCCGTTGCCGACGTAATTCGCCAGCACCAGAGCAGCGTCGTTGCCCGACGGGAGCATCAAGCCGTAGAGCAGATCCTTTACCGAAAAGGACTCGCCGACGTGATCGGGCAGACCCATGAGCGTGCTCTCGGGGTCGAGGCCTGTCATGTCGCTCTCTTTGATCTCGACATATGTATTCTCGATATCCTGCACATTCTCGGCAATAACAACATATGTCATGATCTTGGTAAGAGACGCCGGGAACATCTGCTTGCCGGAGTATTTATCAAGAATAACGGCGCCGGTATCGAGATTCTCGAGATATATCGACTTCGACACCGTAACGACGTTGCAGCCGTAGTCGACAGCCGACGCAGACACAGCCGTCACTAATAATAAAGCCAGTACAAATAAAACACAAAAAACGCGTTTCATATTTGCCCCCAAGGATTAAGAATTTGATTTAGATTTGGATTTAGGCTTGATCCTCTTTTCTTCGCCGTTGAACAGGCGCTTGAGGTTCTCGCGGTGCATCACGATGATCATGACGCCTACGGCAAAGGCGCAGCCGGTTGATATCAGCACGAACCTGAACCTCAGCTCGTTTGGCGTGTTCAGATACGGCAGATACTCCAAAAAGTAGGTGACCAGCAGCGTGTATACGGGATACAGCGCGGCGCAGGCTGTGGAGCCGAGGGATATCAGCTTGGTGGTCAGGGCGATGATGAGGAAGGTCACGATGATCATAAGGAACACGCGCCAGTCGACGACCAGCATCAGCGCGTTCGCCGTGACGACGCCCTTGCCGCCCTTAAAGCCGTAGAATATCGGGAACACATGACCCGTGATGACGCACAGACCGGCGAGATAACGCCCGTACTTGACGTACTCGAGCGGCGCGACGTCGTTTGTGACCGTGAGGCCGGAGAATATCCACCAGCCTATAAGTACGGCTATGATACCCTTGAGGTAGTCGCAGATGATGGTGGCTACAGCCGGCCCTACGCCCACAGAGCGCAGGACGTTTGTAAAGCCCGCGTTGCCCGAGCCCATCTCGCGGATATCCTTGCCCGTTTTAAATCTTGTGATGATGATAGCCGGGTTAAGGCTGCCCAGCAGATAGGCTATCACCATTGTAGCTAAGGTTCGGATGATAAGTTCCTGTGTCACTTTTTATCTCTCTCCCTTATAACGAATCTGATCGGCGTGCCGCTGAAATCAAAGGCTTCTCTGAGCCGGTTCTCTAAATATCTTTGGTAGGAGAAGTGGAAGAGCTCGGCGTTGTTGCAGAAGAAGATGAAGGTCGGCGGCTTTACCGAAGCCTGAGTCATATAGAATATCTTTAACCTGCGTCCCTTGTCGGTGGGCGGCTGTACGCGCGCGGTCGCGTTGGCGAGCACGTCGTTGAGCAGACCCGTGGTTATACGCATGGCTGCGGTGTTGGTGACATGGACGATGTTCTCGAAGAGATTATCAAGCCTCTGCCCCGTCTTGGCGGATATGAACACCGTGGGGGCGTAGCTCATAAAGGCGAAGTCGCGCTCGATATCCTTTCGGAAGTTCTGCATGGTCTTGTCGTCCTTCTCGATAGCGTCCCACTTGTTGACTGCTATCACGCAAGCCTTGCCTGCGTCGAGAGCGAGCCCGGCGACCTTGGTATCCTGCTCGGTGATGCCTGTCTCGGCGTCGAGCATGATAACGCATACGTCACAGCGCTCGATTGCCATCTTCGCTCGCAGGATGGAGTAGCGCTCGATCTGGTCGGTGACCTTGCTCTTGCGGCGCATACCGGCGGTATCTATAAAGTTGAAGATACCGTGCTTGTTCTCGATCTTGGTATCTATGCTGTCGCGCGTGGTGCCTGCTATATCAGAGACGATACAGCGGTTCTCGCCGGTGATCTTGTTGATAAGCGACGACTTGCCGACGTTCGGTCTGCCGATGACAGCTACCGAGATGACCTCGGGATCGGCCTCGTCCTCGCGGTAGTCCTCGAGGTACTTGAACGCGGCGTCAAGAAGATCGCCCGTGCCGTGTCCGTGCACGGAGGATACCGCTATCGGCTCTAAGGGGAGCTGATAGAACTCGTAGAACTCCGGCGGAGGATCGCCTACCGAGTCGCACTTGTTGACGCACAGCACCATGGGCTTGTTGCTTTTAAGCAGCATATGGGCGACGTCCTCGTCGGTAGCCACAAGCCCGGAGCGGACGTCCGTGACCATGATGATGACGTCGGCGGTCTCGATGGCGAGCTGAGCCTGTTCGCGCATCTGTGAAAGGATGATGTCGTCAGACGCGGGCTCGATACCGCCCGTATCTATGAGCATGGCGCTCCTGCCTGCCCACTCTATGTCGCCGTAGATACGGTCGCGTGTAACGCCGGGGGTGTCGTCGACTATCGAGATACGCTCGCCGACGAGCTTGTTGAACAAGGTGCTCTTGCCGACGTTGGGTCTGCCGACGATAGCGATGATAGGTTTAGCCATCTTCTCCCTCCTCTCCGAGTATGGCGTCTAAAAGCATCCTGCCGTCATTATTGACGGGGATGACGTTTATATTCAGCTTTCCTCTGACGTCGTCGATTGATACGTCGTCGAGGAAAAGGTCGTTTTCAAATCTTAGCATGGACGACGATATGAGAAGATCGTCACCCAAGGGTTTGTTTTTGAGCTGTTTTATCAGGTCGCCGCCGGTCACAAGACCGCTGACGTTGATGTTGTCGCCGAAAAAGTCGTTGACTATCGGATACACGGTGACCTTGACGTTTTTGAATCTCGCTTCGACCGCGTCCATGAGCTCCCTTAGATACGGAGCAGCCGAGGTGCCGCAGGCGAGCGATACATTTCGATGTATGTTGTCGTCGGGATCGCGCCAATCGAGCTCTGCGAGCAGATCCTCCTTGAGCATGGCGATAAGCCCGATACCGTTCTCTATAGCCTCAAAATCGCCGTAGAAAGATGCGTCGGGGATATCGTAACCGGCCTTGATGTACAGCTCGTCGGCGGCGTAGGCGATGCGCTTGCCGCGCGTCTGCATACACATATCGCCGAACTCTTCGAGGATATCGACGGTCTCGATCGCCTTTTCCTTTGTGAACGGAGTAAGCTCGAAGAGCCCCTCCCTGAACTTTGTCAGTCCGACGGGCACGACGGCGATAAGGTTGACGTTGAGGTCGTACAGATCGCGCAGGGAGCGCTTGAGCTCCTCCCCGTCGTTGAGACCGGGACAGCAGACGATCTGCGAATTTATAACGATGTTGTTATCCGACAGGCGCTTGAGTATCTTCAAAGAATCGCCTGCGAAGCGGTTGCCCATCATCTTCACGCGCAGCTCGGGGTTGGTGGTGTGCACGCTGACGTTGATGGGGCTGATGTGCATCTTGATGATGCGGTTTATCTCGTGCTCGCTGAGGTTGGTGAGCGTGACATAGTTGCCGAAGAGGAACGACAGCCGCGAATCGTCGTCTTTGAAATAGAGCGACTCGCGCAGCCCCTTAGGAAGCTGGTCGATGAAGCAGAACACGCATTTGTTGCGGCAGGACTTCTCTTTATCCATGAGATAGGTGTCGAAGTCGAGCCCGAGCTCTTCATACTGGGGCTTGCGAACCCTGACGGTATGCACCTCGCCCTTGACGTCGCGAATCTTCAGCTCGAGCTGAGACTCCAGCTGATAGAAGCGATAGTCGAGGACGTCGACGATATCGTTGCCGTTGATGGACAGCAGGGTGTCCCCTGCCTCACAGCCGGCGCGCTCGGCATAGCTGCGGCTGAAAACGGATTTGATTTTTACAGCCATAGCTACCTCCTGCACAGCCTTGCCATACTATTATCCGACATCATAAAAGAAGAGTCATTACGAGGAGGGCACTACAAATAACCTTATTACCGCCCGACGTGGTAATCCCCTTGTCATTAATACCGTTATATGTAACAGATAGATTGATTCCCTCTTTGTGGGATTGCCACGGGCTAAAGCCCTCGCAATGACTACGGGAATGTAAAGGAATAAAAACAAAAGGGCGGTCAGTAAACTGCCCGCCTTAAACTTTTGCTTGATGGATCAGTCAGCGTCCTTGACGATGACCTGTCTGCCCTTATACATGCCGCAGTTGAGGCATACCTTATGGGGAGCCTTATACTCACCGCACTCGGGGCAAACGGACAGAGCGGGAGCCTGGAGCTTCCAAACATTGGATCTTCTCTTCATTTTACGAGCGTGCGAATGTTTTCTTGCCGGAACAGCCATGAAAAACCCTCCTTACAGTTTATATCTTTTACTTTAATAACTCTTTGAGCGCCTCGAGCCTCGGGTCAACCTCTCTTTTATCACAGCTGCAGTCTCCCAAGTTAAGATTATGTCCACATTTTTGACAAAGACCTTGACAGTCTTCCCTGCAAAGAAACTTGGACGGCAGCTCGAGAAGGATATCGGACGAAATAAGCTCGTCGAGATCCAAGGCGAGGTCGGGGGCTTCAATGTAGTCGTCGTTGAAATCCTCCTCCAGATTCTCGATGATCTTGTGGGAGAAGTGATAGTCAAAGCGCCGCTCTATCGGGACAAGGCAGCGGTCACAGGCGGTTTGATAGACAAAATCAGCGTCTATCGTCAGCGTGACCATGCCGGCTTTGTTCTCGACATGAGCCTGTATCTGCACGGGTGAACTGAATGGACGCTCGCCCGATACCTCAACATCGCTCATCGAGAGCGTATAGCTGACGTCCTTACAGGCGCCGTCGGAAACGAAAATATCTTTCAAATCTAACAGCATAGTACCTCCGGACATCTTTACATAGCTATCTACATTAAAACGCTACTTTGTATTATAATAAAACAAGGAAATTTTGTCAAGTGAAAATGTAGATTTTTCGGCATAATATTCG
>ONPE01000140.1 GCA_900319615.1 uncultured Eubacteriales bacterium | reverse complement strand
GACGACGGGTATTCACTTTCGGCGCTGTACTACACCGACTCGCAGAATAAACGAACCTATTTTGAGGACAACAGCTTTACGATGCCTGCCTCCGACGTTACGGTCACGGCGGTGTTCGAAGTCCTCGACAGCGTGGAATACATCGACGAGGACGGCGCTGTCAGGACAGCTCCGGCGAAGCCCGTAACAAATGACACGACGGCTCTTGAAGGAGGCTGGTACTATATCGACGGTGACGTTGAGCTGCAGGATGACGTCGTCCTCGGCGGCAGCGTTAAGCTGATCCTCTGCGACGGCGCAAAGCTTACAACTCGTTCTGACATATATGATATCGGTAAACAAAGCTCTATCGAGGGAACTGCGCTTACACTTTATCGCGCTCCGGGTGAAAACGAGGGAACGCTCAGCGTTGATAATATCTATGCTGAGACTCTCAATGTGATCGGCGGAGAGGCGACGATCCGCAGCAGCATTGAAGGCGACGCCGTCAGCGTCAAGGGAGGCTCTCTCTCTGCGCAGCATATCGAGACGGAAAGAGGTTTTGTTCTTTCAGGCGGCGATGTCAGCATCGACGGCGACTGGTTCTGGGCGTTTGATTGCAACGGCGATATCAATATCTCCGGCGGCTCTCTGTATGTCAAGCCGTCCTCCGGCGGAGGAGTCCTCTGTTACGGTGATTTCACCGTATCCGGCGGCACGGTCGACGTCGACGGAAAAATCAGCAGCAACCACGACGATACTTCCGTAACGATCAGCGGAGGCGACTTGACTGTTGCCGGAGAACTCAGAGGAGATGAAGTTGAGATCACCGGCGGCAACACTGAGATCTGCGGACAGATATACTCTTACAACGATATCACGCTCGGCTGGACGAACTACACCGACAGCATCTATGCCGCGACCTACATCGCGGATAATCTCGTCATTGTTGACGGTCAGACGCTGACGGACGGCACGGATACCTACAGCGGTACTTATGCATACGCACAGCTTGGCGTCTTCAACGGAAAAACGCTGACGCCGTATGTCGCGATACTCGTCGACCGCGTTGAGCCGTATATCGACGAAAGCGGCGACTACAAGCTCGGCACGGCAGAGCATTATCGTCTCGGAGATAAGAATTACGCCGTCAACTCCGACGGCAGCATGGGCGGGGAGCTCAGCGATCTTTCGCTCTCCTACTTCGACTTCACTCTCAACGGCAGCACGTATCAGATCAACCGTTACACCGGCCCCGTGGAGAATATGACGCTGCTCGAGATCCCCAAGACCTTTAAAGGCAAAAAGATCACGATCCTCGGCAACAACAGCAACACTCAGCTTATAGATTATACAAACAAGGTTAAGAGACAGTATAAGTTGAGGCTCACGGAGAATATCGAGGAGATCAAGCCGTATACCTTCTATACCGATTGGGTCAGTGAGGTCACGGGCAATACCTCAAATCTCAAGGTGCTCGGCAACTACGCCTTCTCGTGGGTGAACAGCCCCGACGGATTCAAGCTTGATATCAAGCTTGACCATGTCGGGAGCATCTCGACCGGCTCAGGCGCTTTCAACCACATGAACGTGATCGCTCACCTCAAGCACGCCACCGAGCTTTCGACCGTGAGCACATGGTACACGAGCCTTACCTACGATTTCACCGACGCGCATATCTACGGCTCGCCGGCATGGACTTGGAGCGACGATTATACCTCGGCAGCTGCAAGCTTCACCTGTACCGATAATCGCTGCAAGCATCAAGAAACGGCAGAAGCAACGGTCACAGCAGCCGATGAGCGGTCGAAAACCACCTATACCGCGACGGCTGAATTCAACGGCGTGACCTATACCGATACAAAGATCGTTGAAAAGTCGGCATATGACATTACTGTCGCCGCTGCAGAGCACGGCTCGGTATCAGCTTCACCTGATCCGGCTTACGTGGGCGAGGAGGTCACCCTGACCGTAACGCCCGACACAGGCTATAAGCTGCAAGCGCTGACAGTCAAGACATCTGACGGTCATGACGTAGAGGTAAGCGACAATAAATTCATCATGCCCGGTTCCGATGTGACCGTAACGGCAACTTTTGAGACAAAGAGCTACAGTATCAATTACACAGAATCTGAGGACGGCTGGATCAGCGGCGTCTATTCTGCTGACTACGGAGAAGAAGTTGAGCTGACGCCGTATCCCTTAGGCGGATATGAGCTCGATACCCTTACGGTCACGGCTTCCGACGACACCGTTATTGAGGTAGAGGACAATAAATTCACCGTGCCCGACAGCGACGTTACCGTGACGGCAACGTTCAAAAAGCGGGACCTCTCCATCACATATGTTGTGCTTGAAGGTGAGGGAACTGTCACAGGTGCTTCGACTGCTCGTGTCGGCGATGAAGTGCCGATCACTGTCACTCCCGATGAGGGCTATGCCTACACAGATCTTTACGCCGAGAGCGAGGAGTGGCTGGATCCCGCCAATATCATTGATAACGTTATGTATATGATAGAAGATAACGTTACCGTTTATGTAAAATTCGTGCCGGTCACCCCGGCAAAAGAGCCGTGGATAGACGAAAACGGCGAGTATCACCTCGGCAACGTTGAGTACTGTGAAATGGACGGATTCTATTTTGATGTGAAGGACGATCAGGTCGGCGATCCGATTGATTCCGTTGATGTGTCTTACTTTGAATTCGAGCTCCTCGGTGACGGTACTTATCAGATCGACTGCTACTGCGGACCGACGGACGAGCTCACAGAGCTCGTTATCCCCAAGACCTATCAGGGCAGGCAGATCACGGTGCTGGGCACCGATCACAAGAGCGCGTTTATCGCAAGCCACGGACAAAAGTCACGCTTTGTACTGACGCTGAACGAGAACATCAGAGAGATCAAGGGCTATGCTTTCTACACTATGTGGGTCAGCAAGGTTCAGGGCGACACCTCTAATCTGAAAACGATCGGTGACTACGCTTTCTCATGGGTGAACAGTCCCGGCGGTTATACGCTCGACATCAAGCTCGATTACCCGGGCAGGATCACCGCCGGATATGAGATATTCAATCATATGAACGTTACGGCGCGCATCAAACACGCGACGACCTTCAGCAAAGATTCGTTCAGCCAGCAAAGCATCAACTACATCTTTACCGACGATCACACCTACGGCGCTCCCGTTTGGAGTTGGCTTGACGATAACAGCGCGGCGACCGCGACCTTCACCTGTACGGATCCAAGGTGCCGTCATCAGGAGACCGTCGACGCGACGATCACAAGAGGCGAAGCTGTAGACGGCAAGGTGCTTCTCACCGCATCCGTCGAAATGAACGGTATGACCTATACCGACGAAAAAGAGATCTTTGCCGACGCGATCGGCGCGCGTTTGGTCGGTCACTCGATCAGCTTAGACGGCGACATCGGCGTGAACTTCTATATGGAGCTTGCCGATAACATCGCGAACAGCGATACGGCGTATATGCACTTCACGATCCCGAAGAACGGCGAACCCGATACAAAGGATATCATGGTATCCGATGCGAGAAAGGTAGAATCCGGCGACAAGACCTATTATGTCTTCAAGTGTCAGGTAGCCGCGAAAGAGATGACCTCCGTGATCAAGGCGCAGATCATCGACGGCTATCGGTCGGGTACGGAATATACATACTCCGTTAAGGAATATGCCGACTATCTGCTTGAACACGCCGAAGAACGAGAGGATTGGTCAAATGCGGTCCCGATCGTAAAAGCTATGATCAACTACGGCGCGTATTCTCAAATCTACTTTGACAAAAATCCGACCGCCCTCGCCAATGCCGGCTTGACAGATAAAGAAAAGGCGCTCGCCGACGTCAATTTCAGCGCAGCCGATCCTTTCATCAATCTGCCCGACGGCGTGACCTTTGTGGGCGCGACGCTCTCGCTGAAATCCGAAACGACACTGTCCCTGTACTTCACGGCAGACAGTCAGCCGGAGTTCTCCTGCGGTGATTATACCGTAGAGACTGTACAAAACGGAAAGTATTATGTCGCGCGTATCAGAGGCATTGCGGCAAAGCATATCGGCGATACCTTTACGCTGAATGTCGGCAGCGGCTCGATCACCTACAGCCCGCTCAACTATATCGCTAACACCCTGAACGGCGGTACCGAGGACGAAAACCTGATCAATGCGGTCAAGGCGTTGTATTGGTATTGGAAAGCGGCCGACGCTTATTTTCCCGATTAACAGAGGTGTTTTCAAAAAAACAGACACTCTTTGAATAAGGTGATCTCTCACCACTATCGGCTTCGGAGACAGAAAACAGCGGCTGCAAAAGCAGCCGCTGTTATTGTTATATCGGGGTTATCAGACGGGCTCGCCGATCCCATAG
>ONPE01000229.1 GCA_900319615.1 uncultured Eubacteriales bacterium | reverse complement strand
GCCCTGAATCTGAGCCTGACGTACTATCTGCACCGCGAGCTCGTTGTGCTTCATGCCCGAGCCCGAGAAGATCGGCAGCTTTTGTCCGCGTATGAGGGTAGAGAGGGTGTCGATGCCCGAGATACCGGTGTTGATGTAGTTCCTCGGATATATTCGCGACACGGGGTTGATCGCCGTGCCGTTGATGTTGCGTTTTGTCTCGGGGTAGATGGGTCCGAGACCGTCGATGGGTCTGCCTGCGCCGTCGAGGATACGCCCGACTATCTCGGGAGAGAGGGGCATCTCCATCGGGTGACCGGTCAGACGGGCGGAGGTGTTGTTGAGGCTGATGTCGCGCGTGCCTTCAAATACCTGCACGACTATGCGCTCGCCCTCGATCTGCACGACTCGTCCCTGACGGGCGGTGCCGTTATCAAGGCGGATATCGACTATCTCTTCATACGACACGCCCTTGACGCCGTCGATGACTACCAGAGAACCGTTGATCTCTTTTACTCCGACGTATTCTATTATCATATCCGGTCCTCCTTAGCTCAGAACAGAGTCGATCTTTTCATCTATATCGGCGATGTAATCGTCGAACATATCCGGCCTGTCGTTGGGGATATCGTACTTCATCTTGGTGATCTTTTCGAAGAGCCCCAGATCGCGTATGCGCGAGAGGGGGATGTTCTCAGCCACGACCTCCTTCGACCTGTCGTACAGGTGGAGGATGGTCTTCATCATCAGCTTCTGCTTTTCGAGCGGCACGTAGGTGTCGTCTTTGTGGAAGGCGTTCTGCTGCAAGAAGCCGACGCGGACTATCTTCGCCGTCTCGATGATCAGCTTCTGATCGTCGGGGAGTACGTCGGAGCCGATCAGCTTGACGATCTCCATCAGGCGGTTCTCTTCCTGCAAAAGCGCCGAGATACCGGTGCGGTAATCGACGAATTCTCTGCCGTAGTTGTCTATATAATAGGGGTCGAGGTCGGTGAAGTACTCGCTGTAGCTGTCTGTCCAGTTGATAGCGGGATAGTGACGCGCGTAGGCGAGCGCCTTATCGAGCGCCCAGAAGCATCTTGTGAAGCGCTTGGTATTCTGAGTGACGGGTTCGGAGAAGTCCGAGCCCTGCGGCGATACCGCGCCTATTATCGTGACGGAGCCCTGCGAGCCGCAGAGGACGTCCGCTCTTCCCGCTCTCTCGTAGAACTCGGAGAGTCGCGAGGGCAGATACGCCGGGAAGCCTTCCTCAGCAGGCATCTCCTCAAGTCGTCCGGATATCTCGCGCAGAGCCTCCGCCCATCTCGAGGTGGAGTCAGCCATGATAGCTACGTCGTAGCCCATGTCGCGGTAGTACTCGGCGAGGGTGATGCCGGTGTAGATGGAGGCCTCACGAGCCGCGACCGGCATATTTGAGGTGTTGGCGATCAGGGTGGTGCGGTCGGTCATGGGTCTGCCGGTCTTGGGGTCGATCAGCTCACGGAACTCCTGCAGAACCTGGCTCATCTCGTTGCCGCGCTCGCCGCAGCCGACGTAGACGATGATATCCGCGTCGCACCACTTAGCGAGCTGATGCTGGGTCATGGTCTTGCCGGTGCCGAAGCCGCCGGGGATAGCCGCCGTACCGCCCTTTGAGACGGGGAAGAGGGTGTCGATGACGCGCTGTCCCGTGATGAGCGGAACGGTGGGGGTAAGGCGCTTTTTGACAGGTCTCGGCGTCCTGATCGGCCAGCGCTGGCACAGGGTCAGCTCATGGACGTTGCCGAGCTTGTCTTCTATCTTTACGACGGTATCGTTGAGCCTGTACTTTCCGTCGGGCTTTACCTCGACGACTTTTCCGCTGAGCAGCGGATGCACCGTCAGCTTGTGGGTGATGATCTTGGTCTCGGGTACGGTGGCGTAGATATCGCCGCCGTTGAGCTCGTCGCCTACCTTTACGGTCACGGTGACGTCCCATTCCTTCTCGGGATCGAGAGAGGATACCTGAGAGCCGCGGCTGATGAACGCGCCTGCCTCCTTTTCGATCTCGGCGAGGGGGCGCTCGATGCCGTCGAAGATGTTGTCAAGTATGCCGGGGCCGAGCATCAGGGTCATCTGAGAGTGTGTGCCCTGTACCGGGTCGCCGGGCTTTAGCCCTGTCGTCTCCTCATAGCACTGGATGGTCGTCTGTTCGCCGGTGATGCCGATGACCTCGCCGATCAGGCGCTCTTCACCCACATACACCATCTCCATCATGGAGAAGTCGGTGGCGTCTTTGACGGTGACGACGGGACCGTTTATGCCGTAAATAACATTAGCCATATCTTACACCGCCTTCAAGCCTGAGTTTGCGACGAACCATTCCCTTTGATCGTCGAGTC
>ONPE01000139.1 GCA_900319615.1 uncultured Eubacteriales bacterium | reverse complement strand
CATTTACCTCAGCGGCTCCGACGAGTTCCCGCGAGTGAAGGTCGGCATCGGCAAGAAGCCGCATCCCGACTACGAATTGAAGGACTGGGTGCTCAGCCGATTCACCGATAAGGACAAGAAGCTGATATCCGACCGTCTGCCGGATATCAAGGGCGCAGTTGAGCTGATCGTCGACGGAAAGATCGACGAGGCTATGAATCGGTATAATTAATTCAGCCGCAGCAAAGCTGACAAAAAACGGGTATGACGAAGATCGCCGAACCCCGAACGCTAACGATAAAAGTATTTTGAAAATGCAATTCTTAGACAAAGTCATCCGCCCCTCGCGACAGTTCAGGGAGCTGGATAACGCCATCAAAAGCCGCTCCCGTGCCGCCGCAATCGGCGTATCGGGGGTACACAAAGCAAATATAATCGCGTCGCTCTGCCGGGAAAACATGTGCAACGACCTGTGCGCGATGGGTCTGCGCGCGCTGGTATATCCCAAGAAGGATTTCATCTACATCCCCATGCAGATCAAGTCGCACGAGTATGAGCACCGCCGCCTGAACGTGCTCAGTCGTATGCTCAGCGGCGACTACGACGTCGTAATCGCCACTCTCGACGCGGCGAACCAGTTCACCATCCCCGGGGATATCCTGCGCTCGGTCACGCGGGTTCTAAAACCGGACGTCGAGATCGACCTGCGCGAGTTCGAAAAATCGCTGACTCTGCTCGGCTACGAGCGCTGCGACAACGTCGAGGGCAGCGGACAGTATTCCGTAAGAGGCGGCATCATCGACCTGTTCATGCCCGACAGCGAGGCGCCCGTGCGCATAGAGCTGTGGGGGGATCAGATCGACACCATCAACTACTTTGACGTCGAGACCCAGCGCCGCACCGACTACTGCGAGGAGATAGCCCTCACCCCGTCGGGAGAGATACTGATCGACGATAAAAACGCCCTTGCCGCAAAGATACGCAAGAAGGCTTCGTACCTCAAAAGCGCCGGGAGTCAGGCTGCAAAGGAGCGCCTGCACAAAGAGGCGGATATGCTTGAATCGGGGCTGAGCTTCGCGACCTACGACAAGTTCATCAGCCTTGTATATGACAAGCCCGCGACCCTGTTCGATTATCTCGACGACGACGGGATCGTGTTTATCTCGGAGTACAAAAACGTCAAAGAGCGCGACCGCTCGATGACCTTCCATGAAAAAGAGGAGCTAAAGGAGCTCTTTTCCGACGGCGTACTGTGCAGGGGCTTTGAGACCTACGCGCTCGACTTCACGCAGAGCATGAATCTGCTGCTCGACAGGGCGACCGTGTTCCTCGACACCTTCTCGCACTCTTCATACAACACCGAGCTCTCGGCGGCTGTGACCTTCAACGCAAGGCAGACGTCGCCGTGGTCGGGTCAGAGCACGGCGCTCATCGAGGATCTCGAGGATATAGGCTACCGCAGCATGGCGGTCGTCATCCTCGCAGGCACCGCAAAGGGCGCGGAGAACCTGTGCTCTCTGCTGAACGATAAGGGCGTGAACGCGGTATTCACCGAGGAGCTTGAAGAAGCCCAGCGAGGCTTCGTCTACGTCATGCCGGGTATGCTGAGCGCCGGTATCGAATATCCCGAGCAGCACTTCATCCTCTACTCTCTCGGCGCGGTAAACGCCGTAAGGCAGAAAAAACGCCGCCGCACGCCCAAGGACGGCAAGGCGGTATACAACCTGTCCGAGCTCTCCCCGGGCGAGTACGTCGTCCACTCCATCCACGGTATAGGCATATACCGGGGCATCCGCAAGATGGATGTGCAGGGACTGCTGAAGGACTACATCATGATAGAATACGCCAAGGGCGATAACCTGTATGTGCCTGTCACACAGCTCGACCTTGTCGCAAAATACATAGGTCCCAAGGAAAACAGCCGCGTAAAGCTAAACCGCCTCGGCTCGAAGGAATGGGTCAACGCCAAGCGAAGGGTCAAGGCAGCCGCCAAAGAGATGGCGAGGGAGCTCATCGACCTGTACTCAAAGCGTATGCAGGCGCAGGGCTTCGCCTTCTCGGGCGACAACGAGTGGCAGCACGACTTTGAAGCCGGCTTCCCGTATGAGGAGACCGACGACCAGCTCCGCTGCTGCGAAGAGATCAAGCAGGATATGCAGCGAGCCGTCCCGATGGACAGACTGCTGTGCGGAGACGTCGGCTTCGGCAAGACCGAGGTAGCTCTGCGAGCCGCCTTCAAGTGCGTGTCGGACAGCAAGCAATGCGCTCTGCTCTGCCCCACCACGATCCTCGCGTGGCAGCACTATCAGACGGTGCTGAGCCGCTTTGACGGTTACCCGATCCGCGTAGAGCTGCTGTCGAGGTTCCGCTCGCCTGCTCAGCAAAAGGAGATCCTCGAGAAGCTCAGGCACGGCGATATCGACATGATCATCGGCACACACCGCCTCGTACAAAAGGACGTAGAGTTCCGAGACCTCGGGCTCGCGATAATAGACGAGGAACAGCGCTTCGGCGTAGCGCAGAAGGAGCACTTCAAGGAGATGCGCAAAAACATCGACATCCTCACCCTGTCGGCTACCCCCATCCCCCGTACCCTGAACATGGCGATGAGCGGCATACGCGATATGTCTGTCATCGAAGAAGCCCCCCTCGACCGCCATCCGGTGCAGACCTACGTCCTCGAGCATGATAACGCCGTTATCCATGAGGCGATACGCCGCGAGCTGCGCAGAGGCGGGCAGGTGTTCTATCTGTACAACGACGTCGCAGGCATAAACGCCAAGGCTGTACGCATCGGCGAGGCTATCCCCGAGGCGAACATCGCCGTAGGTCACGGCAAGATGAGCGAGCAGGAGCTCTCGGAGGTCTGGCGGCGTATGCTGAACCAGGAGGTCAACGTCCTCGTCTGCACCACGATCATCGAGACCGGCGTAGACCTGCCCAACGCCAACACCCTCATCATCGAGAACGCCGACCGCTTCGGGCTCTCTCAGCTGCACCAGATACGCGGCAGAGTAGGCAGATCGCCCCGGCGCGCCTACGCCTACTTCACCTACAACGGCGGCAAGGTGCTCTCGGATATATCGCAGAAGCGCCTGACCGCGATACGCGAGTTCACCGAGTTCGGCTCAGGCTTCAAGATAGCCATGCGCGACCTCGAGCTGCGCGGTGCAGGCAACATCCTCGGCGCCGAGCAGCACGGCCATATGGAGGACGTCGGCTACGATATGTACATCAAGCTGCTGGGCGACGCCGTCCGCGAGGAAAAGGGCGAGCAGGCGCCGGATATCGAGGAGCGCGACTGCCTTGTCGACGTACAGGTGCAGGCGCACATCCCCGACGAGTACATCGAGAGCCTCTCGAACCGCCTCGACGCCTACCGCCGCATAGCCGACATCCGCTCGAAGGAGGATTCGCGCGACGTCATCGACGAACTTCTCGACCGCTACGGCGACATCCCGCAGTCGGTTATGGGGCTGATAGACATAGCGCTGGTGCGCAACCGCGCCGCCGGTATGGGCATATACGAGATACGCCAGAACGACACCGCCCTGCTGCTGTACCTGAGCGATATCCGCCGCGAGGAGGTGCCGAAGCTGATCGGCAGGATGCCCGGCAGAGCGATGCTCTCCGCAGGCGGCAAGCCGTATATCTCCGTCCGCACCGCCAAAAACGAAAAAGTCATAGATACGCTCAAAGCGCTGTTCGCATAAAGGACGGCGCTTTTCTTTCGGTCAAGCAAAATAACGCGGAAAACTCCCGATAATGAACATCTGCTTTTTATTGAATATTGGTATTATATTTCTTATCCGGAATTAATATTTCAACAAACTGTGAATAATTGATTTTTTTACCTCTATATATAGACAAAAACCGAAAAATGTTGTATATTATACAAGTTAAATAATATTATCATGCGGTATTAGGCTGTAAAGCTCATGTTCGCATGACAATAAAAAAGGACGGTAATCAAAATGAAGAATCATTCGAAAATCCTCTGTGTCGTGCTTGCGCTCATCATCGCGCTTTCTGCGGCATCCTGCTCTTTATCCAAAGAGTTCGCATATCAGAAAGACGACATAGAGCTGCCCATCGGCACCTATATCTTATATCTCCAGCAGGCTTACCAGCAGGCTCAGGGCTTCGCTCAGAAGTCGGAGCTGTATGATTCGGAGAAGAACACCTACGACGGTAAGAAATCCTTCCTGAAGATGGAGATCACCGATGACGACGGTAATACGGCAGTCGCAGAGGATTGGATCAACGATAAGGCACAGGAGCTGACAAAGACAGCTGTTGCGCAGATGTACAAGTTCAACGAGCTCGGCTGCACCCTCGACGAGGCTCAGCTCAAGGATACAGAGACCCAGCTCAAGACCTACTGGGATCAGGGCTACAGCGATCAGTACGAGCCCTACGGCATCGGCATGGAGTCCATCTTAGCCCTCACAAAGGCTAACATGATGGGTCAGGAGGCATTCAACAAGCAGTACGCTGCCGATGGCCCCACCCCCGTATCCGACGACGACCTCGCGGCATACTTCAAGGAAAACTACACATCCTACAAGTACTTCTCCGCTAACCTCTACACTACCGAGACTCAGACAAGCACCGACGGTACCGAGGAAGACACCACAAAGGATGTTCCGCTCTCCGAGGATAAGATCGCAGAGTATCAGAAGGACTTCGACAGCTACGCATCTACCCTTTCCTCCGGCGGCAGCTTCGACGACGTCCTCAAGACGTATATGGACAAGTATGAGATCGAGGAGGATCCCCACACCGAGAACGTAACCGTGCTCGACGAGGACGCTACCGACGAGATCATGAAGACCATCTATGATATG